>CAMDEB010000391.1 GCA_945893085.1 Rhodoplanes serenus
GCCCATGAACCCGAGACTCGCGCATTGCACCTGCCACGGCGGAGCAAATGCCAGCGCGGCCAACCCGAATGCCATCAGCAGCCCGCCGACGGTCATCACCCATTTCTGCCCAAGCCAGCGCAGCATCGCGCCGACGCTGAACGAATAGACCATGCCGCCGACCGCGAAGGAGCCGATGATCAGACCGGCGATCGAGGCGCGTGACTCGCCCATCCCGAGCAGCAGCACGGCGACGTAGGCGAACAAGCCGAACAGGAAGACGCCTTCGCACAGCACCGTGAGGTAGCAGATGCGGGCGGTTGGAATACGGAAGATGTCGCGATAGCGCGTCAAGACCGTGCGCGGGTCGAGCGGTTGTCGCGGCGCCTCGGGCAGGCCACGCAATCCGACGGCGGCCAGCACCAGCGCGACCAGTGAAATGATCCCGAGGACGACGAACACGCCGCGCCAATGGATCAGGTCGGCAACCATGCCGCCTGCCGCCGAGCCCAACAGATTGCCGGAGATCGTGCCGGCCAGCAGCCGGCCGATCATCACCTGACGCTGCGCCACCGGAACGAGGTCCGACACCAGCGCCATTGCCAGCGGAAACAGTCCGCCGCAGCCGGCGCCGGCGATGACGCGCAGCACGAACAATTGCGAGAAGCTTGCGGCGACCGCGCACAGGAACGACGACACGGTGAGCACGATCAGGCAGCCGATCATCACGCGTATTTTGCCGACCGAATCCGCGATTGGTCCAAGCACCGGCAGAACGATGCCATAGGACGCGAACGCCGCGGCCAGCATCGCCGCCGTCGCCGGTGAAATCGCGAAATCCCCGGCGATTTGCGGGATGGCCGGATCGATCGCGCGCACCGACAGCGCCGAGGCCAACGTCATGAAGCTGATGATGTTGAGCGTTCGGTTCATGGGTCAGACCGGATGGCGCAACAGCCGCGCGCAGACGATGCCGACCATGATGATCGCGAGAGCCCCTATGAGGATGGCCGGCTCCAGTCCGCCGTGCGCGAAGCCGAATCCGTAGATCACCGGGCCGATCGCCTGTCCGATGTAGAACGAAGACGAATGCAGCGAGGCGGCCGCCCCCCGCGCGGTCTGCGACAGGTCGGTCATATGCACCTGGATGCTGGCGTGCAGCAGGTAGAAGCCCATCCCGAAGGCGCCGAAGATCGCGACCTGGACTGGCCAGGGAAAGTGGAACGCGACCAGGGCCAGACAAATGCCTGCGATCGCGCCGCCGATCAGCATCAGGCGACGGTCCGACGCCGCTCTGACCAGAGCCGGAGCCGCCACGGAATAGCCGACGCCGCCGAGCGCGAACGCCGCGAGCAGCAGGCCCGCGATCGATGCCCGCGTCTCGCCAATGCCCAAGAGCAGCAGCGCCACATACGGAAACAATCCGTGGATGAAGACCCCTTCCAGGAACACCGAGCCGAAGCACACCTTGGCCCGCGGGTCGGCAAAGATGCCGCGGAAGTTGGCGATGACCGCGGTGCGGCTGAAGGGCCGCGGCTTGGCGACCGTGACGTTGCGAAACGCAATAAACGCCAGAATGGACACCGAAAGCGCGAACACGCCGAGCACGGCGAACACGCCGCGCCAGCCGAGGAAATCGCCGATCACCCCGGCAATCGACGCACCCAGCACGTTGGCGGTGAGCGCGACACCGAGCAGCCGGGCGATCGCCACCTGGCGCTGCTCGATCGGCACCAGATCGCCGATCAGCGCCATCGCCACCGGGAACACGCCGCCCGCGACCAGCCCCGCGATAATCCGCATGGCGACCAGAAACGGAAAGCTCGTCGCCACAACGCAGGCGAGCGACGCCAATGCAATGATCAGAACGCAGACATTCATCAATCGAGTCTTGCCGAAGAAGTCCGCAGTCACGCCGAGCGCCGGCTGAATCAGCGCGTAGGGGAAAGCGAACGCAGTCGAAAGCAGGGCCGCCGTCTTCACGTCGATCGCGAGATCGGTCGCGATCATCGGGATCACCGGATCGAGCGCGCGCGTGAACAGCGTCTGTGCGAAGACGACGAGAATCACGATTTTCAGGAGGGGCGTGATGGCGATGCTCGTGCGATGGTTGTTTCCGGCGCTTTGGACAACACGTTGAGCCGCGCCGCAACGGTAATCTGCGCAACCCTCCTACCCGACGATGGCGCGCGGCAGGACCCGCGACGAGTTCTTGGCGATCGGGCTCAAATCCTGGCGCACCGGGAGGCCGCGCGGCCGATTGGCGCGCCGGGCGCCGGGCCCCGCGTCATCGACCGGCGGCAACGGCGTTGTGCTTAGCGATCCGGTCGAACTCCTGCAGCCTTCGCAGCAGGCCTTCCATCTCCTTCAACGGCACCATGTTGGGCCCGTCGGATGGCGCCTTGTCCGGATCCTGGTGGGTCTCGATGAACACTCCCGCGACGCCGACCGCGACTGCGGCGCGCGCCAGCACCGGGATGAACTCGCGCTCGCCGCCCGACGAGGTGCCCTGCCCGCCCGGCTGCTGCACCGAATGGGTGGCGTCGAAGATCACCGGCGCGCCAGTGGTGCGCGCCAGGATCGGCAGCGCGCGCATGTCGGAGACCAGCGTGTTGTATCCGAACGAGGCGCCGCGCTCGGTCACCAGCACATTGGCGTTGCCGGCGCCGGTGATCTTGTCGACCACGTTCGCCATGTCCCATGGCGCCAGGAACTGGCCCTTTTTGACGTTGACCACGCGCCCCGTCTTTGCAGCGGCCACCAGCAGATCGGTCTGGCGGCAAAGGAACGCGGGGATTTGCAGCACGTCCACCACGCCGGCCAATGCCACGCATTGCGTTGCCTCATGGACGTCGGTCAGCACCGGCACGCCGAGCGTGTCGCGGACCTCGGCAAAGATCGGCAGCGCCTGGTCGAGGCCGATGCCGCGCGCGCTCCTGCCGCTGGTGCGGTTGGCCTTGTCGAACGAGGTCTTATAGACGAGGCCGATCTTCAGCCGGGCGGCGAGTTCCTTCAGAGCCGCGGCCATCTCAAGCGCATGCGCACGGCTCTCGAGCGCGCACGGCCCGGCGATCAGCGTGAGCGGTAGGCTGTTGCCGAAACGGGCTCCACCCACGGCAACCACGGCGTTCGGAGCAGAATCGACCTTCGCCATCATTCCTCGCGGAGCGGTCTTCGGCGGACCATGCGTTGCACCGGGGGCGCGGTCAACGGGGTGGAATTAGCCCGGGGGCAATTGCCGCTCGAAGGCCAGGACCGCCCCTATCGCGGCCTGCGGACCCACGACAACGCGACCCATATGCTGGTTCGCCGGTATGCCCGCGGCTTTCAGGATCGATGCCGCAGCCGCCGGATCGCGGACCGCAAAGCGCAAGGCTGCGAGCCGCGCTCCGCGCGATACGTCGGGTGAAGCCACGCCGAAATGGTCCGCAAAGGCGACCGGCGTCATGCACTGCACCTCGCCGCGCGGCGTCGCCATGGTGAGGCCCGTCGACGTGGCCAGCATCTCGCGCTCGCCGACGAAGGCCGAGAGAAAAATGTGGTGCTCGCTCGGGTTCTCGGCGACCAGCACGACGCCGGCGACAGCCGTGACCGCGTTGGCGTGGACTTGGAACGCGGGATTCCAGAAATTCTCCGGACGGTGCTGCTGGCAGATGGCGAAGCCGACTTCGGACGCACTCGGGTTTTCGGCAAAGGCCACCGAGAAGGCGACCTTGACCGGCGAGCCATCCGGTCGCCTGCCCTCGCGTTCGAAATGAAGGGCGTCCGACTGGGCGATGCGCGCGGAACGGAAGTCCGCGGCATCGTGCGTCGCGTCCTGGCTTTCCAGCAGCAGGATTTCCAATCCTTCCTGTCGTTCCAGGAACCGGCGGGTGAACTCGCCGAACAACAGCGAGAAGCCCTCGGTGCCGAGCTTCTCCGGTTCCGCGCACGTCAGGAGTTCAACGAAGAAACCCGGCAGCTGGACCAGACGGTTGTGCGTGCCCCAGGGATGCCGGTTGCGCGCGCCGACCGTGAACCCGAGCCGCCGATAAAGCTCTCCCGCGGCGTCGAGGTCGCGAACAGCGTGGACGACGTGGTCAAGCCCGCGCGGCATCAGCGTTCGAGCTTGCCCGGGTCACTGGATCGCCGAGAATTTGGTGGCCTGCATGATCGTACTCTTGATGTTGGCGACGATGAGCCCGTCCTTCTCGCTTTCGGTGCGCGCGGCGTGCCACGCCGGATCGGCCTGGAACATATTCCATTTGCGTTCGCGCTCGGCCAGCGATTCCCAAGCGATCATGTAGTGCAGATCGTTGTTGCCGTCGCCAATCACCACGGTCCAGAAGCCGATCGGATTGATGCCGTGCTTTTTCCACATCGGCAGCGTCTGGGTTTCGAACCGCTTCAGCAAGGCGGGCATGCGGCCGGGAATGCAGGAATAGATGCGTTGCTCGTAGATCATCGTTTCTCCCCCTATGACAGGCTGATTTACCGTCGCCTTGGCGCTCAGCACAAGGCATGATGTCGTGGCGTAGCTGAAGTTGGCCGGCGCCAAATAGCGCAGCGGCGGTTACAC
>CAMDEB010000392.1 GCA_945893085.1 Rhodoplanes serenus
TCGCGATAACTATCCTCCTCGCGGCCCATGACTCGGAACGGCAGCGAGACATTCTCGTAGGTCGTCATGTGGTCGAGCAGGCGGAAATCCTGGAACACGATGCCGATGCGCCGCCGCAGCACCGAGAGCGCATCCTTGGGCAAGGTGACGACATCGTTGTTGAACACCGTGATCAGCCCGCGGGTCGGCTTGAGCGACAGGAACATCAGGCGCAGCAGCGAGGTCTTGCCGGCGCCGGACGGTCCGGTCAGGAGCTGGAAGGAATGCGGCTCGATGTGGAAGCTGAGGTCGCGCAGAACCTCGGGCCCGAGCCCGTAGCGCAATCCCACGTTCTCGAATCGGACCACGCCTCGTCTCCAGCTTCCACGGTCCGCCCCGCGATTCGGCCTTGTACAGGATAGCGGAACGCGGCCATAGGCGGCGGTCCCCTCGCGTCGGACCGACCGGCCGCCCACCGGTTTGCCGATGCCGCCTGGCTTTTCGTGGTTTCCAATCCATTAACGGACGGCTGCTACGGTCGGCCCAGAAGCTTGTCCGCTCCGAATCGCCGATGCTCATTATTTGTCCCAATTGCGCGACGTCCTACCAGGTCGAGAACGCCACGCTTGGCGCGGCCGGCCGGTCCGTGCGTTGCATGCACTGCCGCTCCATCTGGTTCGCCACCCCATCCGCTGAGGCGGGCCCGGGCGCAGCGCGGGCACCGTCTGCGGACAACGAAGCCATCGCCGCCTTCAGCGCCGAGTTGGGGCAGAATCCGCCGGATCAGCCACCCGGCACTGACGAAGACCGGCCGGGGGCCGCCGAGGAGCTTGGTACCGCCGAAATGGGGACTTCGGACGGAACCGAGCCGGTAGCGCCGTCGCTCGACGACCTGATGGACACCAAGGCGGACCCGGATGGCGATGCAACGGCCCTTGTTCCGGATGATTCGCCGGAGCCGCCCGCCGAGCCGGACCCGGCGGCCTATCCGGATGTCGATGCTCCAGGGCTCGTGCCGATGGCATCGGACGAGGTGCGTCGTCCCACCAGAGCGACGACGATCGAAGACGGTGGCGAGGATGGCGAGGCCTTCATCGCCCGCCGGGCCAAGCGCCAGGCCGCGCGCAAGAAGCGCCAATCGCCGCTGAAGAGTGTGCCCGCGCTCATCGTGGCGCTCGTCGCCGTGATTGGCGCGTTGATGATCTGGCGGAGCACCATCGTCCGGCACGCACCGCAGATGGCGTCGCTCTACGGAGCGATCGGATTTCCGGTCAACCTGCGCGGGCTCGCCTTCGCCGAGGTCCAGGTCGCCAAGGACACCCATGACGGCGTATCGGTCCTGGTGGTCGAGGGCACCATCGTCAGCTCGGCATCGGCGCCGGTGGAGGTGCCGCGGCTGCGGCTCGCCATGCGCAACGACAAGGGCAGCGAAATCTACGCTTGGACCGCGATGCCGACAGGCTCCGTGCTCGCGCCGGGCGAGACCATGACCTTCCGCAGCCGGCTCGCCTCGCCGCCCAGCGACGGCCGCGCCGTGGCGGTGCGCTTCTTCAACCGCCGTGACGCCGCCGCCGGACTGCAATGAGCGCGCCGTGGCCCACATCCTGATCGCCGAAGACGAAGAAGCCGTTCGGATGCTGGTCGCCCGCGCGCTCACGGATGACGGCCACGATGTGACCGAGACAGCCGACGGCGCGGCGGCGCTCGACGCGCTCAAAAGCGCAAGCCGGCCGTTCGACCTGCTGCTGACCGACATCAAAATGCCGATCATGGACGGCATCGCGCTCGCGCTTGCGACCGCGCGCGATTTTCCGGAGCTGCCGATCCTGTTGATGACCGGCTACGCCGACCAGCGCGAGCGCGCCGCCGGCCTCGAGGCGATCGTCCGCGACGTGATCGCCAAGCCGTTCACGCTGGCCGACATCCGGTTCGCCGTGGCCGCGGCACTGCTCGCCGGACAGCGATAGGGCGATCTTATCCCGCGGCACGCCGCTCGGTCGGCACCGCCTCGAAGCTGCGCAGCCGGCCCAGCCGCAACACCTCGATGCCGACAGGCTTGCCGATCCGGTTGCGGTCGAGCAGGCGGACCAGGTCGTCGACGCCGGTGACAGGCTCGCCGTCGAGACGAACCACCAGGTCGTGCGACAGCAGCCCGGCCTGGCTCGCCGGCCCGTCCTGATCGAGCGAGGTGAGCATCGCGCCGAACCGGTTATCGATTCCGGCGGCGAGCGCCTGCCGGCGCGGCACCGGTGTGGTCTGCGCCGCGACGCCGATATAGCCGCGGCGCACGCGGCCATGCAGGATGATCTCGCTCAGCACATGATTGGCGGTGTTGCTGGCGACGGCGAAGCAGATGCCCTGCGCGCCCATGATCACCGCGGTGTTGATGCCGATGACCTCGCCGCGTGACGACACCAGCGGCCCGCCCGAGTTGCCCGGGTTGAGCGCGGCATCGGTCTGGATCACGTCCTCGATCATCCGGTCCGAGGTCGCGCGCAAGGAACGCCCGAGCGCCGAGATGACGCCGGCCGTCACCGTCGATTCGAAGCCGAGCGGATTGCCGATCGCGATCGCCATGTGGCCGCGCCGCAGCGACTTGGAATCGCCGAGCGGCGCGAAGGCGAGGCTGCGCGCGGCATCGGCGCGCAGCAGCGCCAGGTCGGTATCGGGATCGATGCCGAGCAGCCGCGCCTCGGTGGCGCGTCCTTCGGTGTCGGACAGCCGGATCTCGCGCGCGCCGTTGACAACGTGCGCGTTGGTCAGGACGAAGCCGTCCGGCGAGATCACCACGCCGGAGCCGGTACCGCCGCGGGTTTCGGTGCCGGACTTCGCGCGCGTGTCGACACGCACGACCGCCGGGCCGACCGTGTCCACCACCGACGACACGGTTTCGGAATAGGCGTCGAGCAGCACCCGATCGTCGGCGCGCTCCGGCGCGGCCGGCATCGCATCAGACGGATCGGGATCGAGGATGTAGGCGACAGAGGTGTCGAGCATGGACCCACCCCACCAATGAACAGGGGACGATATGTGGGTGCTCAGTGCTCGACTTGGAAGTGGGCCGCCGGCGCGCTCAGAAATCCTTCAGCAGCCGCTCGATGTAGTCGAGTTCGAGCTGCGGCCGGAAGCTCTCGCCGAAGCGGCGGCGAAGCTCTTCGAGGATGCGCCGCGCGCGCTGCACGTCGATCTCGCCCGGCACCTTGACCGTGGTGTCGTCGCCGTAGTCGCGCCCGCGCAGCGGCCGGCCGAGCGGATCGGTCTGCTGGTTGGCGCGGGCCTGTCCGGTGCGGCCCCCCGGCTGACCCGGACCCTGTCCCTGACCCTCGCCCATCTGCTGCTGCATCGACTGCGCCATGCCTTGCGCGCCCTTGCGCATCGCCTCGAGCGCGCGGCCCTGGGCATCGACGGCGCCATCGGCGTTGCCGCTGCCGAGCGAGCCCTGGGCGTCGCCCATCGCGTCACCCGCCTGGCCGAGCGAACCCATCTCGCCGTTGTCGCCGGGCTGGCCCGGCTGACCTTGCTGGCCCGGCTGCGCGAGGCCGCGCTTGCGCAGCTCCTCCAGCAGCTTGTTGAGCCGATCGCGCAGCCCCTGCTGATCCTGCCGCAACTCGCCGAACTGGTCGCCTTGCTGACCCTGTTGGCCCTGTTGGCCCTGCTGACCTTGCTGACCACGTTGGCCACGCTGCTGACGGCGCTGGTCCTGGCCCTGCCGGAAGGTGCGGTCGCGCAACTGCTGCTGCTTGCGGATCATGTCGGCGAGCTCGTCGAGCGCCGACGACATGTCGTCGCCGTCGTCGCCATCCTGGCCGCCGGGGCGCGCCATCTGCAGGTTCTCGAGCATCTGCTGGAGCTGTTCGAGCAGTTGCTTGGCCGCATCCTTCTGGCCGGAGCGCGCCATCCGCTCCATGCGGTCGAGCATGCTCTTGAGGTCCTGCGAACGCAGGTTGCGCTGGCTGTTGGGATCGAGCGGACGCGCCATCTGCGGGTTCTTGCGCATCTCCTCGGCCAGCGCCTGCATGAACTTGTCGAGCGCCGCGCGCAGCTGATCCATCAGCCGCTTGATCTCTTCGTCGGTCGCGCCGCGCTCCAGCGCCTGGCGCAGCTCCTCCTGAGCGGCGCGCAATGCGCGCTCGGTCTCGGAGACGTTGCCGTCCTCGATCGTCACCGCCATCGACCACAGCCGTGCCGTGACCTCGCGCAGCGCGTCGTCGTCCTTGGCGCGCGAGAGCTGCCAGTAGATCGAGCGCAGGCCGAGATAGATGTTGGTCTCCGGCGTGAACCGCTCCGGCGCGATCGACAGCGCGTCGAGCGCCGTCAGCACGCGGGGCTTGGCATCGGCATCGAGCGCGAGCACGCGCCGCTGCTCGATCAGCGCGCGCGCCACCGGCTTTGAGAACGGCCGCTCCGGCAGCCGCATTTCGTGCGGCGACGACAGACCCTCGTTGCTGGCCTCGTCGCGCGCAACAAGCGTCATCGTCACGTCGACGCCGGCCCATGGATGCTCGGTCAGGTCCTTGCTGGTCTGGCCG
>CAMDEB010000393.1 GCA_945893085.1 Rhodoplanes serenus
CCACGGTCCCCACCCAGAGCACCATTTTCGAGGGCCACTTTCCCGGTCATCCGCTGATGCCCGGGGTGCTGCTGATCGAGTCGATGGCGCAGGCCTCCGGCTGGTTGATCATCGGCCGCACCGGTTTTGAGAAAATGCCGTTCCTTGCCTCCTTGAAGGAGGTGAAGCTGCGCACCTTCGTCACCCCCGGACAGGTCCTGTCGATATCGGCCAAGCTCGCGCACGAGGGGTCGGGCTTTGCGGTCACCGAGGCCGAGGTCGAGGCCGACGGCAAGGTGGTGTGCAACGCCACCATCACCTTCCGCGTCATGGCATTTCCGAGCCCCGCATTTCGCGTCAGCATGCAAGAGGCCGCGGCCCGCATCCAGTTTCCGATGGAGGCCCTCGCCCATGGCTGAGGGGACTGAGGCCACGCGCGAAGCCTGGATCACCGGCATCGGCATCGTCTCCACGCTTGGCGAAGGGCCCGACGCGCATTGGCAGGGGCTCAGCGCCGGGCAGCCGCGCGCGGACGAGACGACATACGCACCCTATGTGATCCATCAAATCGCGCCTCTCGACTTGGACAAGCAGATCCCGAAGAAGGGTGACCAGCGGCAGATGGAGCCGTGGCAACGGATCGGCACCTATGCCGCCGGGCTCGCGCTCGATTCCGCGGGCCTCAAGGGCAATGCCGAGCTGCTGGCGCGCACCGACATGATTGTCGCCGCCGGCGGCGGCGAGCGCGACGTGGCCGTCGACGGCGCGATCCTGAGCGGCCTGCCCAAGGCCGCGCAGCCGGAGGTCTATCTCAACGAGCGGCTGATGAGCGACCTGCGCCCGACGCTGTTCCTGGCGCAGCTTTCCAATCTGCTCGCCGGCAACATCTCGATCGTGCACGGCGTCACCGGTTCGTCGCGCACCTTCATGGGCGAGGAGGCGGCCGGCGTCGACGCGGTGCGGATCGCGCTGTCGCGCATCGCCGCGGGGCAGAGCGAGATCGCGCTGGTCGGCGGCGGCTACAATGCCGACCGTCCCGACCTGATCATGCTCTATGAGTTCGGCGGCTTTAATCTTAGAGCGCCATTCGCGCCGGTCTGGAAACGCGGCCCGAAGGGCGGCTTCGCGCTCGGCTCGCTCGGCGCGTTCCTGGTGCTTGAAAATCGCGAGCACGCGCAAAAGCGCGGCGCCAAGCCGCTCGCCAGACTGACCAAGGTGCTCTCCGACCGGAGCCCCCGGCGGCAGCCTGGCCAAGCCGCAGATGTGTTGCGGAAAATGTGGGCGGGGCTCGACCTGAAGCCCGGCCGTCACGCCCTGATTTCCGGCGCCAGCGGCGCCGAGCCCGCCGCCTCCGAGGAGCGCGCACTGATCGCCGAGCATCCGGGGCTTCCGGTTCGCGCCCCGGCAACATATGTCGGCACAGCGATGGAGCCGCAATTCGCCATGAATATCGCGCTCGCCGCGCTTGCGGTGAGCCGTGGTAATCTGTTCCCGCCGGGCGACGACTCGGGTGTCGAACGCGCGATGGAAGGCCCCCTCACCCAGGCGGTCGTCACCAGCGTCGGCCATTGGCGCGGCGAAGGCCTCGCCCTGGTTGAAGCGCCCTGAAGGAGCAGCACGATGGCATCCACCCGCGACAAGGCCGGCCGGCCGATCGTCGTCGTCACCGGCCGCGGCATCGTCACCTCGCTCGGGGCCGGCAAGACCGACAACTGGGCGAAGCTCACCGCCGGCCAGTCGGGCGTGCGCAACATCACGCGGTTTCCGACCGAAGGCTTGAAGACCCGGTTCGCGGGTACCGTCGATTTCGTGCCGGTCGAGCCCTATTCGACGCCGGCCCTGTCGGAGCAGCTTGCGGCGATGGCCGCTGAGGAAGCCATCAGCGAGTCGGGCATCGGCTCGAAGGGCGATTTTCCAGGACCGCTGTTCCTGGCCGTGCCGCCGATCGAGATCGAATGGCCGCAACGGCGTGAGCTCGCGGGCGCCTCCGGCGCCAACGACGCGGTGACCTATCAGGACGTGCTGCGCGCCGCCGCGACCGGACGCTTTGCGGCCATGCATCCCCGCTTCCAGTTCATCTCGGTCGCCGACCATCTTGCCGACATGTTCGGCACCAAGGGCTCGCCGATCTCGCTGTCGACCGCCTGCGCCTCCGGCGCGACCGCGATCCAGCTCGGCGTCGAAGCGATCCGCCGCGGCGAGACCGATGCCGCGCTGTGCATCGGCACCGACGGCTCGGTCAATCCGGAATCGCTGATCCGCTTCTCACTGCTCTCGGCGCTGTCGACCTCGAACGACGCGCCGCAGGGCGCCGCCAGGCCGTTCGCCAAGAACCGCGACGGCTTCGTCATGGCCGAAGGCGCCGGCGCGCTGGTGCTCGAAAGCATGGAAGGCGCGCTTGCGCGCGGCGCAAAAATCCTCGGCGTGCTGGAGGGCTGCGGTGAGATGGCCGACGCGTTCCACCGCACGCGATCGAGTCCGGACGGCAAGCCGATCATCGGCTGCATCCGCAACGCCCTGGCCGACGCGGGTCTCACCCCCGACGACATCGACCACGTCAATCCGCACGGCACCGGCACGCCCGAGAACGACAAGATGGAAGCGCTCGGCATGACCGCAGTGTTCGGCGAGCGCGCCAAGACCATCCCGGTTTCCTCCAACAAATCGATGATCGGCCACACCCTGTCGGCGGCGGGCGCGGTCGAGGCGGTGATCTCGCTGCTGACGCTGGACCATCAGCGCATCCCGCCGACCATCAACTACCAGGTGCCGGACCCTTCGATCCCGCTCGACGTCGTGCCCAACGTCGCCCGCGACGCCAAGGTCACCCACGTCATCTCCAACTCGTTCGGCTTCGGCGGACAGAACGTCTCGCTGGTGATGGGACGCGAGCCGGCGTGACATCCAAAGAAGCGAAGATGCGCGCGCTCACGCTGCTCGGCGACCGCAAGCTCGAGCTGGTCGAGGTCCCCGCCCCGCCGCCACCCGCGGCCGGCGAGGTGCAGGTCGCGGTGAAGGCGGTGGCGCTCAATCACCTCGACCTCTGGGGCTTCCGCGGCATGGCGTTCGCCAAGCGCAAGTTTCCGGTCGTGGTTGGGGTCGAGGCGGCGGGCGAGATCGCAGCCGTCGGTCCTGGCGCCAGCGCGTTCAAGCCCGGCGACAAGGTGGTGATGTACGGCGCGCTGACCTGCGGCACCTGCAAGGCCTGCCGCGAGGGCCGCGACAATCTGTGCGAGAACGTCGCCGGCATCATGGGCTTTCACGTCGACGGCTTCGCCCGCGACCGCATGAACATCGCCGAGCGGCTGGTCATTCCGGTGCCGGCCAATGTGAGCCTGCGCGACGCGGCCTGCGCGCCGATCGGCTTTGCCACCGTCGAGCACATGCTGTTCGACAACGCCAAGCTCGAGCCCGGCGAGACCATCCTGGTGCATGCCGGCGGCTCCGGCATCGGCTCGGCCGCGATCAAGATGGCGAAGGCGATCGGCTGCACTGTCATCACCACCGTGGGCGATGACGCCAAGGCCGAGAAGGCAAAGGCGATCGGCGCCGATCACGTCATCAACTATCGGACTGAGCGCTTCGAGACCATCACCCGCAAGCTGACCGCCAAGAAGGGCGTCGATGTGGTGTTCGAGCACGTCGGCGGCGAAGGCTTCAACGGCTCGCTGCTGGTGCTCAAGCGCGGCGGACGGCTGGTGACCTGCGGCTCGACCGCAGGCCCTTCGGTGCAATTCAACCTGATGCAGCTGTTCCAGCAGCAGTACAAGATTTTCGGCTCGTTCGGCGCCACCATGCGCAACATCCGCGCCTCGCTCGACAAGATGGCGGGCGGGATGCTGCCGGTGATCGACACCGAGGTGCCGCTGGCGGAATTCGAGCGGGGGCTTGCGCGGCTCGAAGGCCGGCAGGTGTTCGGAAAAATCATCGTGCACTTCTGAGCGGACGATTTGATGTCGCTCAAACGTTCAATGCGAAAATTCGGCAGGCGGCTGTTGCCGCTGGTCAATCCGGTGGCGGGTTTCCTCGCTGTCGGCGTGCTCAAGACATTGCGGCTGATCAACCGCACGGCGATGGCGAACTTCGCCGGCGCCGTGATGCGCACCGCCGGGCCGTGGCTGCCGGAGCACCGCATCGGCCGCGCCAACCTGGTTGCGGCGTTTCCAGAGAAATCGGCGGATGAGATCGAAACCATTCTGCGCGGGGTGTGGGACAATCTCGGCCGGGTCGCCGCCGAGTTCGCCCATATCGACCGCCTGCACATCCTCGATCCCGAGCATCCGGGCGTCGACGACATCGTCTACGAGCAGGCGACCTTCGATCGCTTCCACACGCTGCGCCTCGACGGCAAGCCGGCGCTGCTGTTCACCGCGCATCTCGCCAACTGGGAGCTGCCGGCTTACGTCGCCGCGGTCTACAAGCTGCATCTGCACGTGCTGTTCCGCCGGCCGAGCCTGGGTGCC
>CAMDEB010000394.1 GCA_945893085.1 Rhodoplanes serenus
GATGTCGAGCGCCACCCAGCGCATCGCCCAGTCGGGCTTCCATTGCAGCTTGCAGCGCCCGCCGGTGACCGGCGTGGTCACCGGCTGCTTGGAATCGGGATCCTCGTAGGTGATGGTGCCGGCCTTGGCGTCATGGGCGGTGACCGGCACCTGCAGCACGATGCCGGTGCGTTGATCGATCGGCAGGAACGGCGAATAGGTCTGCGCGCGCTCCTCGCGCAGCGACGGCAGCATGATCGCCATCACCTTTTCGAAGCGCTCCAGCACCTTCAGCAACGCGGCGTCGAACCGGCCCGACATGTAGCACTGGGTCGAGGACATGAACTCGTATTGAAAGCCGAAGGTGTCGAGGAAGGCGCGCAGCCGCGCGTTGTTGTGCTCGCCGAAGCTCGGATGGGTGCCGAACGGGTCCGGCACCCGGGTCAGCGGCTTGCCGAGATGCTGCGCCAGCATGTCCTTGTTCGGCACGTTGTCGGGGACCTTGCGCAGGCCGTCCATGTCGTCGGAGAACGCGATCAGCCGGGTCTCCACCTTGTCGTCGGTCAGCACCCGGAAGGCGTGGCGCACCATGGTGGTGCGCGCGACCTCGCCGAAGGTGCCGATATGCGGCAGGCCGGACGGGCCGTAGCCAGTCTCGAAGATCACCTCGTTCTCACTCTTTTCCTTGGGCCTGCGCTTGAGCCGCGCGACGATCTTCCTCGCCTCCTCGAACGGCCAGGCGTGCGAGGTTTCGGCGACCTCGCGCAGCGACGCAACGGTATCGGTGACGGACATCATGCTCTCCAGGCGCCGCAACTTAAGAACCGCGCCCCGCAGCGTCAAACCGAGCTAGAACGGGCTGATCGGAAAATAGCGCAGCCAGAGATCGCTGAAGCGTCCCTTGTCCCACAGCCGAAACAGCGCCCAGTTGAACGCCAGACGCAACGTGTCGTTGTCGCGCCGGACCGCGATCCCGATCCCTTCGCCAAAATAGCGGTTTTCGGTAAAGGGGCCGCCGCGGAACGCGCAGCAACCGCCGGAGTCGGTGCCGTTCAGCCAGAACGCCAGCGAGATGCCATCGCCGAACAGAAGATCGACCTCACGCTGGCGAAGCGCCTCACGCGCGGCCTCGGAAGTGGGATAGGCGCGCAGCTCTGCCTCGGTGAACAGGGTCTTGAGATAGGCCTCGTGCGCCGTGCCGCTGACCACCGCCACCTTCTTGCCCTCGAGCTGTTCGGGCCGCACATCGTCGAGCGCCAGGTCGTGCCGCGTCACGAACCGCGCGGGCGTGCGGTAGTAGGGATCGCTGAACTCGACGCGGCGTCGCGTCTCCGCCGTAACCGCGATCGAAGCCATCACCGCGTCGCCACGATTTTCCGTCAGCGAATCGATCAACGTATCGAAGCGGCGCATCTGGATGGTGCAGGGGATTTTCAGCTCCTCGCAGATCATCCGCGCCAGATCGACATTGAAGCCGGCGGGATTGCCGTCCGGACCGGCGTGGTTGAAGGGAGGAAAGTCGTTTTCGGTCAGGAAGCGGATCAGTGTCATGCGTCCGAGGTCGGGCCGCTCCGGCCGCCGGCGCGGATCCCAGAACGCCGGCATCGGGACCGGGTTGGTGACCGCAGGACCTTGCGGCTGCGCCGACGGCGGCAAGCCAGCTGGCCACAGGAGAGCGAGCACAAGCCCTGCGACAACTGCAACCCTCCCGAGCCTCAATAGGTGGATACCAGTCACGAGATTTCTCTGTTAAATTAAAAGTTGTATCGGGCAACCGAAGCTCGTGGCTTCGGTGACTTATAGCCGAAAAGCCGAGGCGATTCAGCGACGATTGTAGGGGTCGGGGGACCCCCAAAGTGGCGTACCGAGGTGAGAACGGAGCGGTCATCGACCGTCCCGGCAGCGAGCGTTGGGCTGCGTTCATCGCCGCCCCGCCGCTTGTTCCGGCCGCGCCGATTGACCGCGCCGCGAACGCTTCAGCCCGCCGCGGCCTGCCACGCTGTCCGGAGATCGACTGTGTCCGGCACTTGCTGCCGCCGGCCATTCTCGCACTGGCGGAACTGCGGGCTGCCGAGGTTGGGGTCGGAGCGGACCGCGTTCTCATCACCGCGGGCCATATCACCGAGGAAGCCTATCTGGCCGCACTCTCGGCATCGCTCGGCATCCCCTTCGAGTCGCTCGACGGCATTCCGCGTGCGGCCTTCCCGTTCGGTGATGACGCCCTCATCGAGGCTGAACTGCAAGGCGTCCTGCAACTGAACCTGGGCGGAGAGCTCCATCTCGTCATCGCGCCACGCGAACTCTCCATCCGACGCCTCCTGTCCGCAGTGCGCCCGGATTCCGATCTGCTCCGCAGGATTCGCCTGACCAGCACCGAACGGCTGCGGCGGTTCGTCGCCGGGCACGGTGCCCGCGAGATCGAGCACCGGGCGGTGGAGGCGTTGCGCGAGACGCGCCCGGAACTGTCGGCCGGCGCGCGCAATCAGCGATCCTTTGGACTCATGATTCTTGCCGCGCACATGGTGCTCATCGGGCTCATATTCCTCGCGGCGCCCGGTGCCGCTTGGCTGGCGGTCGAGGTTGCGCTCGGTTGCGTTTTTCTCGCCTGGACCGGCTTGCGCATGATCGGGCTGCTGAGCGCGCCGTTCGTGGGTCGCCGCCCGCGAGCCTTCGCCGACGAACGGCTGCCGATCTATACGGTCGCGGTCGCGCTCTATCAGGAGGCAACGGCTGTCAGCGGCCTCGTCGCGGCGTTGCGGCAGCTCAACTATCCTCCGGAGAAGCTCGATATCAAGATCGTGCTCGAACCCGACGACCACGAGACGCGAGCGATGGTCGAGAGCCTGCAACTCGGCGCACCATTCGAGGTCATCATCGCGCCGGAGGTCGGCCCGCGCACCAAGCCGAAAGCGCTCAACGCTATGCTGCCGTTCGCGCGCGGAACGTTCGTCGCGGTCTATGACGCGGAGGATCGGCCCGAACCGGACCAACTCCGGCTCGCGCTCGAAGCTTTCGTCGCGGACAACGGCACGCTCGCCTGCGTGCAGGCGCGACTCACCATCGACAACACCGTCGACAGCTGGCTCGCTCGCGTGTTTACCGCGGAATACGCCGGACTGTTCGACGTGTTCCTGCCCGGCCTGGCAGCGCTCCGATTGCCACTGCCGCTCGGCGGATCGTCGAACCATTTCCGCACCGCGGTGCTGCGCCGGATCGGCGCCTGGGACCCCTACAATGTCACCGAGGACGCCGATCTCGGCATGCGGCTCGCGCGATTCGGCTATCGCACCTCGGTCATCCCTTCGAGCACCTACGAGGAAGCGCCGGCCCGTTTCAAGCCGTGGCTCAGGCAGCGTACGCGCTGGTTCAAAGGCTGGCTGCAAACATGGCTCGTGCACATGCGATCGCCGCGGCAGCTGATGCGAGAACTCGGCGTGCCGGGCTTCATCGTGTTCCAACTCCTGGTCGGCGGCACCGTCGTGGCTGCGCTGATCCACACGCTGTTCGCGGTCAAGCTGATGTGGGAAATCTGGACCGAGACCCTCGGCCTGTTTACTCTGTACGTCGTCACGCTGGTGCTCGGGTATGTGGTCTCCGGCGTGCTCGGTTTGATCGGGTTGGCGCGTCGCCGACTGCTTGGTTGCGCATGGGCGCTGCTGCTGATGCCCATCTACTGGGTGCTGCTGTCGCTGGCCGCCTGGCGCGCGCTGCTGAAGCTGCTGCACGATCCCTATCACTGGGAAAAAACCGAGCATGGCCTAGCCAACACGTCGCGCCTTGCGGATCGCGAGAGCGACGCGATCAACCGCCCCGGTCGCAGACGCTGAACAGGTCCGAAATTCATCCGCAATCTGCCTTTGCCTTTGCACAATTTCGCACGATTTCGCCCCATTGATTGGCGGAACCATGGCACCGGTTGAAGGTTGTCTTGATGACGCACGAGGACGTCAGAAAAAAAGGAGAGACGAATGAAATTCAGCAAGACGACGCTGGGTTCCGCTGTGCTTGCGGCCACCCTCGCGACCGCGCTGAGTACGACAGCCTTCGCGCAGACCAACACCAACAGCAGCACCAAGACGCCGGATCAGACCGACGTCAACAAGAAGTCGATGGCGCCGAAGGCCTCCGGCCCGCAGGTCAAGGGCACGGTGGGCGCGTCGACGACCAACAGCGGTCAGAAGACGCTTGACCAGACCGACGTCGATAAGCGCGCCAGTTCCAAGCTGCCGGCCAAGGGGTCGGCGGCCTCGGGCGCGGCGACCGTGGGCTCAGGCGCCGGTGCGACCAACACCAACAGCGGCACCAAGACGCTCGACGAAACCGACGTGGACGCGAAGAAGAAGCCCGGTGCGGCTTCCGCGACCACTCCCGCGCCGCGCCGTTAATTTCGGCTAGCGCGAAGTAAAAAAATCGCGTCGCCTCTGGGCGGCGCGATTTTTTTATG
>CAMDEB010000395.1 GCA_945893085.1 Rhodoplanes serenus
CTGCCACCCAATGTTGTGCATGCGCCGGAGGGGAAATCGCTCGCCAGCATGATGGCGAGCGGCGAACTGCAGGCGGGCTTCACCGGTCCCGCCGGCATCGGCCGGGCCGGGCCGCCGACCGGCGCCTGGGAAGCGGGCGGCCAGACCGCCGCCCAGGTCTATCCGGAGTTGATCGACAACGTCGCCCAGGTCGAGGCGGATTGGTACAAGCGCACCGGCATCTATCCGATCCACGGCCTGATCGTGGTCAAGGACTCGGTGCTCAAGGAGCATCCGTTTGTCGCGAAGTCGCTCTACGACGCCTTCGTCGAATCGAAGAGGCCCTACATCGAGCATCTGAAAGGCACCGAAGGAAACTCGCCGGACGAGATCAAGTATCGCGGCCTGATGCCGATCGTCGGCGATCCCCTGCCTTACGGAATGAAGGCCAACATGCCGAGCATCGATGCGATGCTGACCTACGGCCTGCAGCAGGGCTTGATCCCGAAGCGGATGCCGCTCGATCAGGTGTTCGTCGATCCGGAGAAATGATCGGCTCGCTGAGCCGCACTGTCTTTTGTCAACCATTGGGATGAACGAGAACCATGGCATCGATCGTCGATATCCACCCGCATGTCATTGCAACCGACACGCAGAAATATCCGCTCAATCCCTTGGGCGGCACGCAATCGACATGGTCGCGTGACCGGCCGACGCCAATTGAAAAGATGGTCACTTCGATGGACGAAGCGGGCGTCAGCAAGGCGGCCGTGGTTCAGGCTTCGACCGCCTACGGCCACGACAACAGCTATGTCGCCGCCGCGATCGCCGCGCATCCCAAGCGCTTCACCGGCGTGTTTTCCATCGACATGCTCGCCGCCGACAATGTGGACAAGATGCGCTACTGGCTCGACCAGGGCTTTAGCGGCATGCGGCTGTTCACGACTGGCAGCACCATGCCCGGACAGGCGACCTGGTTCGACGATCCGCGCTCGTTTCCGGCCTGGGAGTATGCCGGCAAGCACGGCGTCCCGGTCTGCATGCAGATGACGCCGCAGGGATTCCCGCAGCTGCGCAAGCTGATGGAGCGGTTCCCGCAGGTGAAGATCATCCTCGACCATCTCGCCCGGCCGCAACTGATCGACGGCCCGCCCTATGCGGCGGACGCGGATTTCTTCGATCTATCGCGCTACGACAATGTGTATCTCAAGGTGACGCCGCTCAACGTCTCGCCGGAGCAGTGGGGCAACGCGACGCCGGAGACCTTGTTCCGCAAGCTGGTGGACACCTACGGCGCGCGCCGCATCGCCTGGGGCTCGAACTTCCCGGCGACCGCCGGCACGTTGAAAGAAATCCTCGGCAAGGCGCAGAGCGCGATGGCGAGCCTGAGCGCCGATGAGCGCGAGTGGATCTTCGGCAAGACTGCGCAGTCGCTGTACCCGAAGCTCGCCGACTGAAATAACAATTCCAATCAGACATCGAACCGTAAAGGGCCGCTGAGATGCCGATCATTGACATTCACCCGCACATCATCGCCGACGACGCGAAGCGCTATCCGCTGGCGCCGCTCGGCGGCCATCAGTCCGGCTGGTCGCAAACCCGCCCGGTGACGACCGAGCAGATGATCGCCGCCATGAATAAGGCCGGCGTGGACAAAGCGGCGATCGTGCAGGCCTCGACCTGCTACGGGCACGACAACTCCTATGTCGCCGACGCCGTCGCCGCACATCCCGACCGTTTCACCGGCGTGTTCTCCGCCGATGTTCTGGCCGCGGATGCGCCCGAGAAGATGCGTTACTGGCTCGGCAAGGGACTCACCGGCATGCGGCTGTTCACCATCGGCAGCACCATGCCGGACCAGGCTTCCTGGCTCGACGATCCGAAGACCTATCCGGCCTGGGAGGCCGCGGGCGATCTCGGCCTTTCGATCTGCCTGCAGATGTCGCCCAAGGCGTTCTCGCAGATGATCAAGATGGCGGAGCGCTTCCCCAAGGTGAAGATCATCCTCGATCACATGGCGCGGCCGGTGATGGAGGACGGACCGCCCTACGCCGCCGCCGACAGCCTGTTCGATCTCGCCAAGTACCAGAACGTCTATCTCAAGCTGACGCCGCGCAGTTTCATCGAATCCCGCAACGGCAAGGCAACGCCCGAGACATTCTTTCCCAAGCTGGTGTCGATCTTCGGTGCGCAGCGGCTCGCCTGGGGCTCCAACTATCCGTCCTCGGAGGGCTCGCTGCCGGAACTCTACAAGCTGGCGACGGACTCGCTCACCTGCCTGACACAGAGCGATCGCGACTGGATCTTCGGCAAGACCGCGCAGTCGCTCTATCCGGTCCTGGCGAAGTGAAGTCGCGCCGCGCGAGCGCAATGGCTTTCATGCGATGATCGCGTGCATGGTCGAGCGGCGCCAACGGCTTGACCGGGGGGGGCTCGATCATGCCTACTTTCGACTGGCCATCCCATGATGAGAACCAGACCACCGTTCCGCGCCGATCACGTCGGCAGCCTGCTGCGTTCCGCGCCACTCAAGGAGGCGCGGGTGCGCCGCGAGCGCGGCGAAATCGGCGCCGATGAGCTCAAGGCGATCGAGGATCGCGAGATTGTCGAGATCATCCGCAAACAGGAAGCGGTCGGGCTGAAATCGATCACCGACGGCGAGTATCGCCGCGCGTTCTGGAATTACGACTTCCTCGGCAAACTCTCCGGCGTCGAATCCTACCTCGGCGAGCGCAAGGTGAAATTCCAGGGACCGCAACCGAAGCCGATGATGCTGCGCGTCATCGGTAAGCTCGGCGTCTTCACCGGCCATCCGATGCTCGACCACTTCCGCTTCGTGAAGGAGCACACCAAGCAGACGCCGAAGATAACGATCCCCTCGCCGTCGTCGCTGCACTTTCGCTACGGGCGCGACGCGGTGCCGGAATCGATTTATCCGCGGATGGAGAATTTCTACCACGACCTCGGCCAGACCTATCGCAAGGCGGTGCGCTCCTTCGCCGACGCGGGGTGCCGCTACCTCCAGCTCGACGAGGTCAACTTCACGTATCTCTGCGATCCGAAGCTGCGCGAGCAGGTCGCCAATCGCGGCGAGGACCCGAACGCCCTGCCCGGCATCTACGCCAAGCTGCTGAACGCGGCGATCGCGGACGTTCCCTCCGACATGACCATCGCGATGCATCTGTGCCGCGGCAACTTCCGCTCGACCTTCGTCGCCAGCGGCGGCTACGAGCCGGTCGCCGAGATCCTGTTCAACACCATCAACGTCAACGGCTACTTCATGGAGTACGACAGCGAGCGCGCCGGAGGGTTCGAGCCGCTGCGCTTCGTGCCCAAGGGCAAGACCGTCGTGCTCGGCGTCGTGACGTCGAAAAGCGGCACGCTGGAGAGCAAGGACGCGATCAGGCGGCGCATCGACGAGGCGGCGAAATTCGTCGACATCGATCAGCTTTGCCTCTCCCCGCAATGCGGCTTCGCCTCGACCGAGGAGGGCAACGTCCTCGCCGAAGACGAGCAATGGGCAAAGCTGCGCATGATCGTGGAGCTGGCCGAGGACGTGTGGGGAAAGTGAACTTGTGTCGAGTGGGGAAGCCATTGTGTTTCGTGCCGTAGACAGTCTTCTCCGTCCCAAGGTCATCGCGATCGTCGGCGCCTCCGATTCCAGCCGCGGCGGCTGGGCGGAGGCGATCTACAGCAACCTCGAACACTGCGGCTTTCCGGCCAAGCTCTATCTGGTCAACCCGAAGCGCACCGAGCTATGGGGCCGCCCGGTCTATCCCAACTTCGCGTCCATTCCGGAGCCGGTCGATCTCGCGCTGACCATCGTCCCCTCGCCTTCGATCCCCGACACGCTGGCCGAAGCCGCGGCCCATGGCCTGAAATGCGCGCTGATCTACGCCGCGCAATTCGGCGAAGGCGGCGACGCCGAAGGCGCAAAGCGCGCCCAGGCGCTGAAGGCGCTGTCCGAAAAGCACGGCATGCGCATCTCCGGTCCCAACTGCATGGGCTCGCTGGCGCTGCGCGAGAACCTGCTGCTTTATCCGAACAAGCGCGTCCGTGGGCTGCGTCCGGGCTCGGTCGGCGTGGTGTTCCAGTCCGGCGGCACGTTCCAGTTCTGGCTGCAGCAGGCCTCGGTCCGCGGCCTCGATTTCTCCTACGCGGTGTCGAGCGGCAACGAGCTCGATCTCGATCTCGCCGACTACATCAACTTCCTGGTCGAGGACGAGCACACCAAGACCATCGCCTGCATGGTCGAAGGTATCCGTCGCCCGCAGGCCTTCATGGCCGCGGCCGAGAAGGCGCTGGCCGCGAAGAAGCCGATCCTGCTGGTCAAGCTCGGCCGCAGCGAGCGCGGCAAGGCCGCAGCCAGCAGCCATACCGGGGCGATCGCCGGCGACGATCAGGTGTTCG
>CAMDEB010000396.1 GCA_945893085.1 Rhodoplanes serenus
CGTGCTTTATGCCCGCCTCACCGCGAATGGAAAACCCCACAACGTCGCCCTCATCGCCTGCGCCAGAAAGCTGCTGATCTACGCTAATACCGTCGTCCAGCGCGGTACGCCATGGACCGAAAGCTCGGCCGCGACTTAATGGTTGCTACTTCAACTTCAACAACTTCGTCGCGTTGCCCGCGAAAATCGCCGCGCGGTCGCTCTCGCTGATCGGCGCCTTCTTCAGCCACTTGGTGCCGTCTGAGTTCGAGATATACGGCCAGTCCACCGAGAACATGATGCGCTCGATGCCCATCTCGGCGGTGGCGCAGGCCAGCGCCGTGTCCGAAAACGCGCCGCTGGTGGTGAGATAGAAGTGCTGCCGGTAGTAGTCGCCGAACGCCTTCGGCATCTTCAGCACCTTCTGGATGTTCTCCTCGGTTCGCCACAGCACGTAGGGCGCGGCTTCGCCGAGGTGCCCGACGACGATCTTCAGCGTCGGATATTCGTCGAACAGGCCCGACGTGATGAGCCGGAAGCTGTGCGTCAGCGTCTCCAGGCCGAAGCCGAGCGGAGATCCGGTCAGCGCCGGATGATCCTTGAAGTAGGCGTCCGCCACCGTTTTCATGATCGGCGAGGGATGGACGTAGACCGGCACGTCGAGCTTGGCGGCGCGCTCGAAGATCGGCCGGTACGGCTTCTCGTCCAGGAAATGGCCGTGGGTCGTGCCCATGATCATGGCGCCGACGAAGCCGAGCTTGGTCACCGCGCGCTCCAGCTCGTCGGCCGCGGCCTTCGGATCGGGCAGCGGCAGCGTGGCGAATCCGGCGAACCGGGTCGGATGCGCGCGCACCTTCTCATGCAGATAGTCGTTCGAGAGCCGCGCCATCTTCACCGCGGTCTCGGGATCGAGATTCTGCGCCGCCGGATTATTCTCGGAGACGATCTGCAGGTCGATGCCGGCGTCGTCCATATCCTTGATGCGCACCGCGCCGAAATCGTCGAGCTTGGCCTGGATCGGGCCGTCTTTCAGCGTCAGATGCTTGCGCAGCTCGGGCGAAGTGAAGTGCTCCTCGATGGCGATGATTTTCGGTGCGGCCATGGTGATCTCGCTTTCCTGTTCTTTGCATGCCATTGCCGGGAAACGAAATGGCCGGGATTGAAGTCCCGGCCATGACGTGACCCAGGCGCTTCTTATGTTACGGGCTGACCCGTTCGATGAACCGTTGCGGCGGCGGGTCGCCCCATTGCGACACCAGGCCGTCCTCCGCCGCGATCAGGTTCGAGCCGTTCTTGACGTTGAGCCGGTCGCTGTCGGCCCAATGCTCGTGCACGCGGCCCCACGGGTCGGACCAGTAGTCGTAGACCTGGCTGCCGAGCAGGTGCCGGCCGATGCCCCACATGTGCTCGTACTTGCCGTAGTCGCGCATGTGGTGGTGGCCCATGAACACGTCGTCGATGTCCTGGACCTCGAATGAGACGTGGTTGAGCCCGGCGCGATCGTTGTGGATCGCGAAGAACACGTGATGATCGACGTAGTCGTCGCCGCGGTCGCAGCGATTGAACGAGCCGATCAGGTTGTTCTTGTCGCCGGCGTAGACGTCGTCGGAGCAGATGAACCCGAGATGGTCGCGGAACCAGTTGACGGTCTCCTTGACCTTCGGCGTGCCCAGCACGCCGTGACCGATGCGCTTGACGCGCGAGGCGCCCTTCGGCAGCCGCATCAGGTCGCCGGGACGGGCGAGCGGCTCGTAGCCCGAATTGAGCTTCTGGCGCGGCGCGGGCAGCGGATCGACCTTCTGGATGCCGTGCACGACCTCGATCTGGTAGCCGTTCGGCTCGGTCAGGCGTACGCGCTTGCCGCCGCCGGCGTCGTCCATGCTCTCGACGGCCGATGCGCCGGGCGCTTTGGCGAGCTTGTGCAGGTCTTCCTCGCTGGCGGCGTGATAGGCAAGGCCGATGAACTTTGGCTCGCCCTTCTCGACGACGTGGAGGTGATGCACGGGATCGGTGCCGCGTGAATAGAGCTTGTCCTTGGTGCGCTCGGTCTTCACCAGGCCGAAGCGCGTCAGGAACTCCTCCATCAGGTCCAGATCCGGCGCCCCCAGGCGGATGTACGCAATGTCGGTTGCCTTGATGAATGCCATCGTCGTGCCCTTCGTCGTGCCTTGGCCGTTTTTCCTCGGTGCGAGGCTTGGTCCCGCGTCTTTGGCTGGACGATAACGCAGCCGACAGGCCGAGGCAATTTGGCGGCGTCCCGGCCAACAGACCTGATATGCGCCACGTGCGGGCGGCTGGTCGGCCTCCGGGGGATGTGCTGTATTCGCCCGCAAACACCGGGGAGGAATTCGTGAAACTTGTGCTGTTCCAGGCCGCGCAGAACGGCGAGGTGCTGCCCGGCGTGCTGACCGAGCGCGGCGTCGTCGACATCTCCGGCGCGGTGTCGCGGAGCTACACGCCGCAGCTGACGATGCAGGGCATCATCGACAATTTCGAGGTGCTGCGTTCGGGTCTGGAGCGGCTCGCTGGCGACGGCAAGGCGACGCCGCTGTCCGAGGTGCGGCTCAAGCCGCCGCTGCCGCGGCCGGGAAAAATCCTCTGCTGCATCGCCAACTATTGGGAGCACGCGCAGCGCGAGGCGCGGCCGCTCAACATGTTCATGAAGAGCGCCGACGCCGTCGTGGGTCCGGGCGACACGATCATGCTGCCCGAATACACCGTGCCCTGGGCCTTCATGCACGAGGCCGAGCTTGCGCTGGTGATCAAGGGTCCGGCCAAGATGGTAAAGCAGAAGGACTGGAAGAGCGTGGTGTTCGGCTACACCACGCTGATCGACGTCTCGGCGCGCGAGCTTGGCCGCCGCACCTGGCCCGCGATTCCGCTGACGAGCTGGCTCGGCAAGTCGTTCGACACCTTCGCGCCGATCGGTCCCTGCATCGCCACTGCCGATGAGATCAAGGACCCGAACGACCTGATCGTGCGGTTCTGGGACGATGGCGTGCTGCGTCACAACTACAACACCGATGACATGGAGCACCGCGTGCCGGAGCTGGTGGAGTGGGCCACCACGGTGATGACGATGAACTCGGGCGATCTGATCGCCTGCGGCACCAACCACGAGGGCCTTGGCTTCCTGCAGGACGGCGAGACCGTGGACATCGAAATTCAGAACATCGGCAAGATGACGCTCAAGGTCGCGGACCCGCTGAAACGCACATGGGAGAAGGGCGTCTACATGGGCGTCGACTCCACCAACCCCGACGCGGTGAAGCGTCACCGTCCGCAGGGCGGCCCGACGGCGACTGGGGCGATCTGATCGTGCCCAACATCCCGCTGACGCTGGCGTTCAGCCACTACGACCACCTCACCGAGCTGATGAACGGCCGCGTGACGGTCGAGGGCGTCGATCTGACGCCGCTCAACATGCAGATTGAGGAAATCTTCTTCCGCATGATCACCTATCGGGACTTCGACGTGTCGGAGATCTCGATGGCGAAATTTTCCTCGCTCGCCTCGCAGGGCGATTCGCCGTTCGTCGGCCTTCCGGTGTTTCCGTCGCGGGTGCCGCGGCACTCCTCGATCTATATCCGCAAAGACGGCGCGGTGAAGCAGCCGTTGGACCTGAAGGGCAAGCGCGTCGGCATTCCGGAGTGGGCGCAGACCGCCGCGGTCTATTCGCGCGGCCTGCTGCAGCACGAGTACGGCGTCGATCTGACTTCGATCCAGTGGGTGCAGGCCGGCGTTGACCAGCCGGGCCGGCAAGAAAAGGTGAAGCTGAAGCTGCCGCCGGGCATCAACTACACGCCGGCGCCCGACAAGAGCCTGAGCGGGATGCTGGTGTCGGGCGAGATCGATGCCGCGCTGTCGGCGCACGCGCCCACCTGCTTCGAGGAGGGGCATCCGAATGTCGTGCTGATGTTCCCCGACTACCTCGAGGTCGAGCAGGCCTATGTGAAGAAGACCGGCATCTTCCCGATCATGCACGGGGTCGCGATCAAGCGGGAGATTTTCGAGCGCCACCCCTGGGTCGCGGGCAATCTCATGGTCGCGTTTGAGGAGGCCAAGCGCCGCAGCATCCGGCGGGTGTTGAACAACACCAGCTCGGCGGTGCCGATCCCGTGAGGCTACGCGATCGCGCGCCGCATGCAGGATATCGTCGGCGAGGAGCTGCTGCCCTACGGCGGCGTCGAGGCCAACCGCGTCACGCTCGATGCGTTCCTGCAATATGGCTTCGAGCAGGGCGTGCTGCACAAGCGGATGCAGCCCGAGGATTTGTACCCGCCGCAGGTGCAGCGGCGTTTTAGGGTTTAGCTCTCACCGCGTCATGGCCGGGCTTGTCCCGGCCATCCACGACTTGCTTCGATGGTGAGAAAAGGCGTGGATGCCCGGGACAAGCCCGGGCATGACGGA
>CAMDEB010000397.1 GCA_945893085.1 Rhodoplanes serenus
GACGACGGCATCGAACTGGCCGGCGGTGCGTACGAACTTGGCGGCGGCCCGCGCGTGCAGGCCGCGCTTGTTGGCGATCCCCAGCATCCGGCGGAGCGCTCCGATCCCAGCGTCGGCCGCGCCCACGGAGGCGGCCTCGTTCACGAAGCTTCCTTGGCCAGGATGCGCGAGGCGACGGTGAGGTACTTGCGGCCGGCCTCCTGGGCCATGCGCACGGCTTCGGCGATCGGCCGGGTGCGGACGCTGGCGAGCTTGACCAGCATTGGCAGGTTGACGCCTGCCAGCACCTCGATGTGCGCCTGCTCCATGATGGAGATCGCGAGGTTGGAAGGCGTGCCGCCGAACATGTCGGTCAGAACGATGACACCTTCGCCGGTGTCGCAGGCACGGGCGCGCTCGAGGATTTCAGCGCGCCGCTTTTCCATGTCGTCGTCGGCGCCGATGCAGACGGTCGAAACGCATTGCTGCGGACCAACGACATGTTCGAGCGCGGCCAAGAACTCACGCGCAAGATTGCCGTGGGTCACCAGTACGATACCAATCATCCGTCCCCGTCCGGTTTACCCTGTAACGCCCGGCCCCCCGGCCCCGTCGGCGTCTCGGTGGGTGAGAGTGACCGAGCGGCCGTCGCCGCGCAACCAGTCTGCCAGGGCCTCGGCAACCGCCACGGAGCGGTGGCGCCCGCCGGTGCAGCCCACGGCAATGGTCAGATAGCTCTTTCCTTCTGCGTCAAAACGCGGCAGCAGGGGGCCGATCAGCCCCTTCAAATGACCAAGGAAGGGCGCGTAGTCCGGATCGGTTGCAATGAAGGACGCAACCGACGGATTGCGGCCGGTCAGCGGCTTCAGGGTCGGCTCATAGTGCGGGTTCTTCAGGAACCGGGCATCGAACACGAGATCGGCCTCGCGCGGCAGGCCGCGGCGGAACGAGAACGACATCACCGACAGGCGGGTGCCGGTCCGCGGGCCCAGCGCGAAGTGGCCGGCCAGCAACTGCTTGAGCGCATGCGGCGACAGCGATGAGGTATCGATCACGACGTCGGCGCTGTCGCGCATCCCGCCGATCTGCCGGCGCTCCTCGACAATGCTGTCGATCACCGGCCGGTCGGGCGCCAACGGATGCGGCCGCCGCGATTCGGTGTAGCGGCGCTGAAGCACTTCGGTATCGCATTCGAGGTACAGCAGCCTGGCATCGAGGTCGGGGCGCAGGCGCAGCTTGCGCACCCGGCGAACGAGTTCCTGAGGGTCGAACCCGAAGGTGCGGGTATCGACGCCGAAGGCAAGAGGCGGGGCGGTTGTGCCAGAACCGCCGGAGGTCGACCGCATCATGTCGCCGAGCAGCGGCAGCGGCATGTTGTCGACCGCGACGTAGCCCATATCCTCCAGCGCATTCAGCGCCGTCATCCGGCCGGCGCCGGACAGGCCGGTCACCAAGACGAACGGGCGGCGCACGGTCGTGGTGGTCGGAGACGAGAGGGAAGGGCTGTCGGGCATGGGCTGGACAGTGGCGATCATGCGGCTTCGATTCGCGTCAGGGCAAGGCGCAACTTGGCCGAGGCGGAAACCTCGAATGGCGCCAGCGCGAGCACGGGCACATCGACATCCAGCAGAGTCTCCTCCGCCGGCTCCGGCAGCCGCTCGACGCGGTCGGCCGGCACCAGATCGACCAGCAGCGCCAGCGGCGCCCGCGCCAATACCTGTCCGCGCGCAAGCTTCACGATTCCGACACCGCGCACCTCGATGAGGCCGGCGAGTGTGGCCGGCGCGGTCGCGACCAGGGCGCATCCGCGGCGGGTGAGGCGGGTCTGGTCGTCGGCCACCAGGCGGCCGCCAGCCTCGATCAGGCGCAGCGCCAGGTCGGACTTGCCGGCGCCCGAGGGCCCGCGCAGCAGGACCGCGCGCCAGGTGCGGCCCGACGATGGGCCAGGGGGCCGTAGTGCCACGCAGGTCGCATGCACGAGTATCGTCATTTGCGGTTGGCGGCGGGCACGCGGATGGTGAAGCGGGCGCCCAGTATCTTTCCGTCCGGCGCGCGGCGGTTGGTGGCGGCGATCGAGCCACCGTAGGTCTCCATGATCTGCCGGCAGATCGAGAGGCCGAGCCCCGAATGCTGGCCGAAATGCTCGATCGGACGCTCCGAGTAGAAGCGTTCGAAGATCGATTCGAGATTCTCCTCGGGAATGCCAGGTCCCTCGTCGTCGATCGTGACGACGAAAGGCCCGCCGCGCGGCTCGCGGCTCAACTCGACCAGGATCCGCGAGCCGGACGGGCCGAACGACAGCGCATTGTCGATGACATTGCGGAACACCTGGCCGTAGCGGCCATCGTGACCATGCGCGGCGAAAGGTGGGTTGGCGGCAACCCGGAACTCGACGTCGACGCCGGCCTTCCGCGCGGTGCTGATGGCATAGTGACCGGCCATGTCGGCCAGCAGGCCATGGAGGTCGACGGCCTTCACCTCGCCGCGCATCAGCTCGGCATCGAGCCGGGAGGCGTCCGAAATGTCGGAGATCAGCCGGTTCAGCCGGTTGATGTCGTCCATGACGATGGCCATCAGCTTGGCGCGGCGTTCCGCGTCGAGGTCCGGCCGCGCCGCCATTTCGATGGCGGAACGCAGTGAGGTGAGGGGATTTTTGAGTTCGTGCGCCACATCCGCGGCGAAGCTCTCGATGGTGTTGATGCGCTGCCACAGCGCGTCGGTCATCGAGCGCAGCGCGTCGTTCAGGTCGCCGATCTCGTCGCCGCGCTTGCCGAGGTCCGGAATCTCCGGCCGGCTTTCGCGCGCGAGACGCACTTCGTCGGCGGCACGCGCCAACCGCACGATGGGCTGGGTGATGGTGCCGGCTAGGTAGAGCGAGAGCAGCACCGTGATGCCGAGCGCTGCCGCGGCGATGGTCAGCATGTCGTAGCGGATCTGCCGCAGGGAGGCCGCGATGGCGCGATTGTCGCGGGTGAGGATCAGCGCGCCCAGCACCTGTTTGTAGCGCTGGACCGGCACCGCGGCGCTCAGGATCAGGCGGCCGTCGCCGGCGATCCGCACCGCCGAGGCGTTGAAGCCGCGCAGCGCGCTTCCGGCCTCCGGGTAGTCGCGGATTGTCGGCGCGGAGCGCTCGATATACTCGGGGAAGCGGTCGGCCCGCGACAATTGCCGGGCAATCCAGTCGCTGATCCGGTCGCCCAGGGGAATCGCTGCGATGGCGGAGGCCTCGGGTGGCGGCAGCGGGCTGCTGTGGATGCGGCCGAGCTCGCTCAGAAAGTCCGAATCGCCCAGCAGGTCGCCGGTCTCGCTGAACAGGCGGGCCCGCACGCCGGTCGGGCGCACCAGGCGGGTCAGGAGCTGACGCGCGGCGTCGGCGTCCATCCGGTTGACGGTGGCCTCGCCGCCCACCACGGCGACCTCGCCGATGCCCGCCGCCACCATCTCGCCCTGGACCAGCAACGAGGCGAGTTCGGCGTCGATCAGCTCGTCCTCGTAGTCGCTGAGATAGACGGCGCCCAGGGTCAGCAGGGCCACCGGCACGATGTTGAGCAGCAGGATGCGGCGCGTGAGCGGCGAACGACGCCGCTCGCTGCTGCGCCGGCGCCGCAGCAGCGACGGCGATTCGGCCGCCGGCGACACGGCGCGCGCCCGCCAGCCGGCCGGCATCAACCGGCCGAGTGCCGCCACCAAACGCGAACCGAACGCTTGCGGCGCCGCCTGGCGCCGGCCCGGTTCAGGCGTCGCGGTATCGGTATCCAATGCCATAGAGGGTTTCGATCTGCTCGAACTCGCCGTCGACTTCGCGGAACTTGCGGCGGACGCGCTTGATATGGCTGTCGATGGTGCGGTCGTCGACGTAGATCGTCTCACCGTAGGCGGCGTCCATCAGCTGGTCGCGGTTCTTGACGTGACCGGGCCGCTCGGCCAGCGACTTCAGGAGCAGAAACTCGGTGACCGTCAGGTGCACCTCCTTGCCCTTCCAGGTGCATTGGTGGCGGCTGGGGTCGAGCACCAGTTCGCCGCGCACGACGCGCTCGGCCGCGGTCTCGCCCTTGGCGGTGCCGACATCGGCGCGGCGCAGCACGGCGCGAATGCGCTCGAGCAGCAGACGCTGGGAGAACGGCTTGCGGATGAAATCGTCGGCGCCCATCCGCAGCCCGAGCACTTCGTCGATCTCCTCATCCTTGGAGGTGAGGAAGATCACCGGGAAGTGCTGCGTCTTGCGGATGCGGTTCAGCAACTCCATGCCGTCCATCCGCGGCATCTTGATGTCGAAGATCGCGAGGTCGGGCGGCGCCTGGTTGAGACCTTCCAGAGCCGACGCACCGTCATTGTAGGTCTTGATCTGGAAGCCCTCGGCTTCGAGCAGCATCGACACTGAGGTGAGG
>CAMDEB010000398.1 GCA_945893085.1 Rhodoplanes serenus
TCCAGCTCCTTGACCGCGATGTTGGTGCGCCCAGCCTCGCCGACCGCCTTCTCGGAGATGGCGTTGGAGTGGCTGACCTGACGATCGATCTCCATGACCGACGCCGCCAGTTCGTCGGCGGCGGCGGCGATTTCGCGCACGTTGCTCGAGGCCTCCGCAGAGGCCGAGGTTGCGCCGGCGGTGCGCAGCGCGGCGCGATCCGCCGCGGTGGCGAGATGCGTTGAGGCTTCCAGCATCTGGTCGCAGATCGCACCCAGCTCGGCGATGCCGGTTTCCACCTCGGCGGAAAAGCGTTCGATCTCGGCCGACACCTGCTCCTGGCGGCGGGTGCGCGCCTCGCCGTCGGCGACCACCATGCGGTTCAATTCGGCGTTGTGATGCATCGTATGCTGGAACACGCTGATCGAACGCGCCAAGCCGCCGATCTCGTCGCGGCGCGCGCCGTAGGGAATGGCGACCGCCTTGCCCTCGGCGACCGTTTCGGTGACGTGCGTGATCTCGGCGAGCGGGCGCGCAATCGCCCGCCAGATGATGAACGCGCCCACGCTGGCCAGCAGGATCGCGATCCCGCCCAGCACGCTCATGATCCACGCGGTCATCGCGATCCCGCGATCGATCTCCGCATAGATTCGCTTGGCGCGGTGCGAATAGAGCTGGCCGAAGGCTTCGAGATCCTTGTTCAACGCGGTCCGCAGATCGTTGTCGGCTTCGTCCTTGCCCCAATTGTGCGTGATCTTCAGGCTGATGTCGTCGGCGCGGCTGACCAGTTCGCGGTTGTATTCCTGATACCGCTTGATGCGTTCCGACAGCGCCTCGAATTGCGCCGCATCCTCGGGCCGCATCACCCACTGCCATTCCGTAATGACGTCGCCGATCCGATCGTTGTATCGGATCAGACGGACGCTGAATGTCTTGGCGACCACCTCGTCCGCCGACATGACGATGCCGCGCGACTCGAGCCGTACCGCGTAGATCAAGCCGTTGAGGCGCTCGACGTTCTGCGCGCCCTGGGAGGCGGCCTCGAAATCCTGGGTCAGCATGGCGTGGTGGCGGGCGTTGACCACGGCCACCAGGGCAAGCGCCACGGTGGCGATGGCGAGCAGCGTGAAAATCGCATAAAGCTTGGCCGCAATTGAAAGTCTTGGCAAAATGGCCATCCCAACCCCCGCCGCAATCTGCGGGCCAGATTGGCCACAAGGTGTTAATCCCTCGTTTACGATATTGCTGGCGACCTCGGAATTTTCAGCCAGACGCCCAATCTAGAGACCCCCAATGGCCTTGACCGTCGCCGTACAGATGGACCCGATCGAGCGGATCAACATCCGCGGCGATTCGACCTTTGCGCTGCTGTTGGAGGCGCAGCGGCGGGGACATGCGATCAGCTACTACACGCCCGACCGGATGGCGCTGGTGCAGGACCGCGTCTTCGCCACGGTGCAGCCGCTGAGCGTGCGCGACACCGCCGGCGACCACTTCACGCTTGGCGAAGGCAAGCGGGCCGAGCTGTCGTCGTTCGACGTGATCCTGATGCGGCAGGACCCGCCGTTCGATCTCGCCTACATCTCGGCGACGCATCTGCTCGAGCGCATCCATCCGAAGACGCTGGTGGTCAACGACCCGGCGCAGGTGCGCAACGCTCCGGAAAAGGTGTTCGTCACCCAATTCCCCAAGCTGATGCCGCCGACGCTGCTGACCCGCGATCTGACCGAGATCAAGGCGTTCCGCGCCGAGCACGGCGACATCGTGATGAAGCCGCTATACGGCCACGGCGGCGGCGCGGTGTTCCGCCTGACCAGGGACGACCTGAATTTCGGCTCGCTCTACGACATGTTCGCGGCGACGTTCCGCGAGCCGTGGGTGATCCAAAAATTCCTGCCCGCGGTGAAGCAGGGCGACAAGCGGATCATGCTGGTCGACGGCGTGTTCGCCGGTGCGGTCAACCGCGTGCCGGCGGTCGACGACCTGCGCTCCAACATGGTGCGCGGCGGCTCGCCGAAGGAAACCGACCTGACGCCGCGCGAGCGCGAAATCTGCACGACCATCGGCCCGGCGTTGCGCGAGCGCGGTCTCATTTTGGTCGGCATCGACGTGATCGACGGCTTCCTCACCGAGATCAACGTCACCTCGCCGACCGGCATCCGCGCGATCAAGAACCTCGGCGGGCCGGACATCGCCGCGATGGTTTGGGATACGATCGAGAAGAAGCGAACTTAAACGCGCTCCAGCGCCGGCCGGTCCCAACGGCCGAGATTCGCCGCCGCTTCGTAGGTGCTCTGCAGGAACGCCAGCAGGTCTTCGTCGGGCGAGGCCGCCTCGCGCACCGCATCGTAAGGCAACAGGAACTGCCCGAGGTCCTTGTCGTAGAAGGCCGCCGCCGGACGCAGCGGAGCCACCGCGAACCCGTCCGGCTCCGGATAGGCGTAAGCGTAGAACGCCGCGCGCCCGAAGCCGCCATTGCCGGGCCAGAAGCCGCAACTGCTTACCTCATGCGAGTAGGCCTCCTGCATCACCCAGACGCCGGTGTTCGGCGCGCCGCGCGTCATCGGCGGCGCGCCGCGTCCGGAAAACCGGCTGACCGCGAGATCGAAGCCGCCCCAGAAGAAATGCACCGGGCTGCACTTTCCGAGGAAGCGCGCGCGGAAGTTGTTGCACACCCGATCGGCCTGCACGAGCTGTCGCCAGAACCGCTGCACCCGACCTCGATGGCGCGAAGGTCGAAAAGAAGCCGAAAATTATTCAGATCGCGGTCGAAAAATGGATCTTTGTTATTCCACTCAATTTCAAGGCCAACTGTCCCCTTAAAGCAATCGATTGAATGTGTGGGGCTTTCGACCCTTTTCCCATCTAGTTCGATGGCGGTGTCAAACTTCTTCTCTATCCATCCCCGATCATAGAAAGCACCATCAAGCCGCTTTGAAATAGGTGAGCGATTTGCCCCCGCTGCAACCACTTCCGACTTGTAGAGCCTAAATTCTCTTAGAACTTCGATTATATCGGCCCATTCCGTAGGGCACGCCGTCTGCAAAATGCCAGCAGCATTCCGCCATTCGTGGACGTGATAGAGAGCTTTCAAATCATCCGGAACGAGATGCAAGGTCGGCATGGCCTAACCATGCCGAAGCCCACCCCCAAGATCTAGGGGTAGGTGAGACTGCTACCTAATTCCGGAGTTCCAGCCGCAGGTGCTCGACGCGCTGCGCCAGCCGCTCGAAATCGGCGAGGTCGCGATCGCGCGCGCCAATCATCGCGTCACCTATCCGGCGCGCTTCATGCTGGTGGCGGCGATGAATCCGTGCCGCTGCGGCCGCGCCAGCGATCCCGGCTTCGCCTGCCGGCGCGGGCCGAACGTGCGCTGCGCCGCCGAGTACCAGACCCGCATCTCCGGTCCGCTGCTCGACCGCATCGACCTGCACATCGAGGTGCCCGCCGTCACCGCCGCCGACCTGATCCTGCCGCCGCCGGCCGAAGGCAGCCGCGAGGTCGGCGCGCGGGTGGCGCAGGCCCGCGCCCGGCAGGCCGAACGCTACGCCGCGCTCGGCCTCACCGGCGTCACGACCAACGCCGCGGTGCCGGCGACCGTGCTCGAGGAGGTGTCGCGGCCCGATCAAGCCGGCCTGACGCTGCTGCGCGACGCCGCCGACGCGATGCGGCTCTCCGCGCGCGGCTATCACCGGGTGCTGCGGGTGGCGCGCACGCTCGCCGACCTCGACGGCGCGGAGAAGGTCGGCCGCGTGCATCTCGCCGAGGCGCTGTCCTACCGCGCGCTGGCGGACGAGATCAGGCGCGCGGCGTGAAGCTTATCACCCGATCGCCACCGCGGCGCTTCGCAGCTTGATCGCGGCGAAAAACTCGTTCCGCGTCTCCGGATTGTCGCGGAACACGCCGAGCATCCGGCTGGTCACCATCGAGACGTCCGACTTGTGCACGCCGCGCGTGGTCATGCACTCGTGCACGCCCTCCACCACCACCGCGACGCCGTGCGGCTTCAGCACGCTTTGGATGCAGGCCGCGATCTCCGCCGTCATCTTCTCCTGCACCTGCAGCCGCTTGGCATAGACCTCGACCAGCCGCGCCAGCTTGGAAATGCCGACCACGCGGTTGCGCGGCAGATAGCCGATGTGCACCCGGCCGATGATCGGCGCGATGTGATGCTCGCAGTGCGACTCGAAACGGATGTCGCGCAGCAGCACGATCTCGTCGTAGCCGCCGACCTCCTCGAAGGTCCGCTTCAGATATTCGCGCGGGTCCTCGAAATAGCCGGCGAACCACTCCTCATAGGCGCGCGCCACCCGGCTGGGCGTGCCGAGCAGGCCCTCGCGCTCGGGATCGTCGCCGGCCCAGCGAATCAGCGTGCGGACGGC
>CAMDEB010000399.1 GCA_945893085.1 Rhodoplanes serenus
GACGAGGCGATCGAGATGCTCGCCGAGGACGGCATCGCCGTGGACGCGCTGCGCGTGCGCGCCTTCCCGTTCAACGATGCGGTCGAGAAATTCATCGCCGAGCACGACCAGGTGTTCGTCGTCGAGCAGAACCGCGACGCGCAGATGCGCTCGCTGCTGGTCAACGAGCTCGAGGTCAACCCAAAGAAACTCTCGCGCGTGCTGCACTATGACGGCTCGCCGATCACCGCACGCTTCATCGCCGGCGCCATCGCCGAGACCGCCTCCTCCCTCAAAATCGTTCCGCTCCGCAAGGCCGCGACATGACCTTCATTCCCAAGCCCCGGCTGCATCACCCCAAGCTCGCCGCCAACGAGCTTGGCTTCACGCGGCGCGACTACGAGGGTTCGATCACGACGCTGTGCGCGGGGTGCGGCCATGACAGCATCTCGGCGGCGATCATCCATGCCTGCTTCGAGCTGAACCTGCCGCCGCACCGCATCGCCAAGCTGTCGGGGATCGGCTGCTCGTCGAAGACGCCGACCTATTTTCTTGGCAGCTCGCACGGCTTCAACTCGGTGCATGGCCGCATGCCGAGCGTGCTCACGGGCGCCAACATCGCCAATCGCGAGCTGATCTATCTCGGCGTCTCCGGCGATGGCGACAGTGCCTCGATCGGGCTCGGGCAGTTCGCCCACGCCATCCGCCGCGGCGTGAACATGACCTATATCGTCGAGAACAACGGCGTCTACGGGCTGACCAAGGGGCAGTTCTCGGCGACCGCGGACAAGGGTGCCAGAAGCAAGCGGGGCGTGGCCAATCTCGACGAACCGATCGACCTCGTCAGCATGGCGCTGCAACTGGGTGCCACCTATATCGGGCGCAGTTTCTCTGGCGACAAGACGCAGCTTGTACCGCTCATCAAGGGCGCGCTCACGCATAACGGGGCGGCCTTCATCGACTGCATCAGCCCGTGTGTGGCCTTCAACAACCACGAGGGCTCAACCAAGAGCTTCGACTATGTGCGCGAGCATAACGCGGCGGTGAATTTCCTCGACGTCATCGAGAGCCGCGAGGAGATCGTGGCCGACTATGCGCCCGGCACGGTCGAGATCGTCCGCCAGCATGACGGCTCGCTGCTGAAGCTGCGCAAGCTGGCGAGCGACTATGACGCGACGGACCGCATCGCGGCGATGAACTTCCTGCAGACGCACCATGCGCAGGGCGAGATCGTTACTGGTCTGCTGTATGTCGACCCCGAGGCCCAGGACATGCATGGCTATCTCGGCACGCCCGTGCGGCCGCTCAACGCGATGGATGACGCCGAACTCTGCCCGGGGGCGTCGGCGCTGGCGCGATTGAACGCCTCGCTGCGGTAGCAAGCCGCGGGGCGGAACGGATAAAAAGTTTTTGCTTCTTTTTTCAAAAAGAAGCGCTTTCTTTTTTGAAAAAAAGAAACAAAAAACTTTTATCCATGGCGCTTCCTTGACTTCGCGCGGCAATCGACTGAGCATCGGCCAACAGCCGCGCTGCGTCATGCGCCGGCAATAAAACTGGGGAGCGTCCATGAGACAGGAATTCGGTCGCCGGATCGCACTGGCCGGCATCACGGTGTCGATTGGGATGGCCATGGCGGTCGCCGGTGCCCCCGCCTCCGCCCAGACGTCGCGCTTCAAGGAGTCGCCGCTGCTCGCCGAGCAGGTGCGCGCCGGCCGGCTTCCCGCCGTCGATGCGCGGCTGCCGGAGACGCCGCTGGTGGTGCCCGTCGTCGAGCGGGCGGGCGATTATGGCGGGGTTTGGCGGCGGGCGTTCCTCGGGCCGGCGGATGCCAACAACTATGTGCGGGTGGTCTATGACGGGCTGTTCCGGTTTTCGCCGGACGGCGCCAAGATCGAGCCGAAGATTGCCGCCGGAGCCGAAAGCTCGGCCGATTTCCGGGTGTGGACGATCCGCCTGCGCAAGGGTTCGCGGTGGTCGGACGGGGCCCCGTTCGGCGCCGACGACATCGTGTTCTGGCACAAGGACGTGCTGCTCAACAAGGACCTGACGCCGACCTTGCCGGGCTGGAACCGCAACCGCGACGGCACGCCGATGGCCGTGGAGAAGGTGGACGATGTCACCGTTCGTTTCACCTACAAGGACCCGGCGACGCTGTTCCTGACGGCGGTGGCGAACCAGGACGGAGCCGACGGCACCTACGCGATGTTCCTGCCGGCGCATTACCTGAAGAAGTTCCATATCGCCTATGCGCCGAAGGAGGACATCGACAAGATGGCGGTGGCGGCCGGGTTCAAGACCTGGACGGAGCTGTTCGTGAACCGCGCGACGCCGCCGCAGAACCCCGAGCGGCCGACCATGGCGGCGTGGGCGCCGGTGACGCGCATCAGCGATCCGGTGTTCACCCTGCGGCGCAACCCCTATTACATCGCCGTCGATCCCGCGGGGAACCAGCTGCCCTATATCGACGAGGTGCGCTTCACCTATTTCGCCGACGTCCAGGCGCTCAACCTGCAGGCGATTGCGGGGAATTTCGATATGCAGGAGCGGCATATCCAGATGACCAACTATCCCGTGCTCAAGGAGCAGGAGCGGGCGGGGAAGTATCGCGTCATCACCTGGCCGACCTTCGGCGGTTCGGATGCGGTGGTGGCGTTCAACCAGACCTACAAGGCCGACGCCGAGACGGCGAAGCTGCTCGCCACCCGCGATTTCCGCATCGCCATGTCGCACGCGATCAACCGCGACCAGATCAAGGAGAGCGTCTTCCTCGGCCTCGGCGAGGCCCGCCAGGGCGTGCCGGCGCCGTGGCATCCGTATTTCCCGGGCAAGGAGTGGGCGACGAAATACACCGACTACAACAAGGCCGAAGCCAACCGGCTGCTGGACGGCATCGGGCTGAACAAGCGTGACGCCAACGGCATCCGGCTGCTGGCGAACGGCAAGCCGGCGACCGTGGAGATCAGCGTGGTGCCGGCCTTCGGTGCGTGGCCGGACGTGGCGCTGCTGATCTCCAAGGACTGGGAGGCGGTGGGCATCAAGACCATCGTGCAGATCCGCGAGCGGGCGCTGCATTTCAAGATGAACGAGAACAACGAGCTGATGGTGGAGATGTGGAACGAGGACACCACGGCGTTCCCCTACACGGGCAATGCCAAGGTGGACCCGCGGATCGCGCCGAACCTGACGATCGCACCGCTGGTGCCGAAATATCTGGCGAGCGGCGGCAAGGAGGGCATGGAGCCGCCGGAGCCGATGAAGAAGATCATGGCGCTGATCGACACCGCGCGCACGGTCGGGCCAGACGAGCAGGTCAAGCTGGCGCAGGAGCTGTTCAAGATCTGGGTCGATAATCTATACGAGATCGGCACTATCGGGTTGACGCCGATGGTGCAGGGCGTTGTTGTCGCCAACAACAAGTTCCGCAACGTGCCGACGACGCTGGGCAATGACTGGCCGCTGCGCAGCCCGGGCAACGCGCGCACCGAGCAGTTCTTCTTCGCCAAGTGAGGCGGGCTGGCAACCCGGAGGTCGCGGCGTGCGGCCTCCGGGCGGGCCGGCGGACGGCATGAGGCGCGGGCGATGACGCGCTATATCGTGCAGCGGCTGCTGCTGCTGCCGTTGCTGCTGCTGATGTATTCCGCGGTGATCTTCGCGGTCATCCAGGCCGCGCCCGGGGATTTCCTGACCTCGTACATCGCGACGCTGTCGGCTTCCGGCAGTTCGATAAGTGCCGAGCAGGTGCAGGCGCTGCGCCGCGACTATGGCCTCGATCAGCCGCTGGTGATGCAGTATTTCCGCTGGATGGGGAACCTGCTGACCGGCAATCTTGGCCTGTCGCTCGAGTATCGCCGGCCGAACGCGGACCTGATCGCCGAGCAGCTTGGCCTGACGATCGCACTCGCGCTGTTCTCGTTCGTTCTGACCTGGGCGATCGCGGTGCCCGTGGGCATCTATTCGGCGACCCATCCGCGCTCGCTCATCGATCATGTGCTGACCGTGATCAACTATGTCGGTGTCGCGATACCGAATTTCATGCTGGCGCTGATCCTGATGTGGGTGGCGTTCGCCTATTTCGATATCAGCGTGACCGGCCTGTTCTCGGCCGACTTCGTCGATGCGCCCTGGAGTTTTTCCCGCGTCGTCGATCTGCTGGAGCATATCTGGCTGCCGGCGCTGGTGCTGGGGATCGCCGGCACGGCGCGCCTCAGCCGGATCATGCGCGCCAATCTGCTCGACGAACTCAACAAGCCCTATGTCGTCACCGCCCGGGCCAAGGGCATGCGGGAGTGGCGGCTGGTGCTGCGCTATCCCGTCCGCCTCGCGCTCAATCCGCTGATCAGCACGATCGGCTGGTATCTGCCCGCACTGT
>CAMDEB010000400.1 GCA_945893085.1 Rhodoplanes serenus
GCTCGGCCAGTGGATCAGCAGCAGGTCGACGGAGGGAAGCTGTAGCCTCTTCAGGCTGTCATCGACCGACTGGTCGAAGTCCGCGGGCGCCAGCTTGTCGACATAGACCTTGGTGGTGATGAATATCTTCTCGCGAGCGACGCCGGAGGCGCGCAGGCCTTCGCCGACCCATTGCTCGTTGCCGTAGCGCTCGGCGGTGTCGAGATTGGTGTAGCCCATGCGCAGAGCGGCGGAGACCGCGTCGACGCAGGTCTTCTCCTTCAGCGTCATCGTCCCCATGCCGATGGCCGGAATCTTTGCGCCGCGAACTTCGATGACGGGAATGGGCATAAGCGTCTCCAAAATATGGAAAGCGCGCCGAACGGCGCGTGAGACGCCGAGAATGCCGCATCGCCCGGGCTCTGCCAACCCGGGCGCAAACGCCGCCAGCGATAGATTGATACGCCGGACTTACGCCGGCTTCCGGCCCAGCACCGAGAACGCCACGTCCGGCGCATGGTCGATCAGCTTGAGCAACGCCCGTGCCGGGCCGCGCGGCGAGCGCTTGCCCTGCTCCCAGTTGCGCACGGTTTCGATCGGCACGTCGATCCGGGCGGCAAACTCGGCCTGGGTCAGCCGCGTCTGCGAGCGGATGCGGCGGGCGTAGCTCGGATCGGTCGCCGCCGGCTCGGCTTGCCGGCCGGGCGAAACCGAAGGCGCCGCCATCATGCGCTCGCTGTCGCGCAGCGGTGGCGGCAGGGAGCGCTCGCTGCCATCGGCCAGGATTTCGACCAGGCGTCCATCGGCTTTCAGTCGCACGCGCATCATGTCGGCCCCCATCCCCATGGTTCAGGGCTGACAGATGGATTGCGTTGGTTAATTTTGAGTTAATGATTCGCCCGGAAGCCTACTGGCCCGGCGGCCGAAACGGCCAAAGACCGAATAAGCCGGAGGACGACTGGCTCAATGAACGTGTCAGCCGATGGCCGACTGGTTCATTGAATGACCTCAACTCGTCTTCTCGAAAATCTCCCGGCCGATCAACATGCGGCGGATTTCGCTGGTCCCCGCCCCGATCTCATAGAGCTTGGCGTCGCGCAGCAGACGCCCTGCCGGATAGTCGTTGATGTAGCCGTTGCCGCCGAGGCACTGGATCGCCTCGAGCGCCATCCAGGTCGAGCGCTCAGCAGCGTAGAGGATGGCGCCGGCGGCGTCCTCGCGCGTGGTCCGGCCTTCGTCGCAGGCGCGCGCCACCGCATAGACGTAAGCCTTGGCGGCATTCATGGTGACGTACATGTCGGCGAGCTTGCCCTGCATCATCTGGAAGCTGCCGATCGGCCGGCCGAACTGCTTGCGGTCGTGCACGTAGGGAACCACCAAATCCATGCAGGACTGCATGATGCCGAGCGGGCCGGCCGCCAGCACGACGCGCTCATAGTCGAGCCCGGACATCAGCACGTTGACGCCGTTGCCGACCGCGCCGAGCACGTTCTCCGCCGGCACCTCGCAATCCGCGAACACCAGCTCGCCGGTGTCGGAGCCGCGCATGCCGAGCTTGTCGAGCTTCTGTGCGGTGGAAAATCCCTTGAACGAGTTCTCGACGAGAAAGGCGGTGATGCCGCGGGCGCCGGCCGTCGGGTCGGTCTTGGCGTAGACCACGGTGGTCTCGGCGATCGGCCCGTTGGTGATCCACATCTTCGAGCCGTTGAGGATGTAGCGGTCGCCCTTCTTGTCGGCGCGGGTACGCATCGAGACCACGTCGGAGCCGGCGCCGGGCTCGGACATCGCCAGCGCGCCGACGTGCTCGCCTGAGATCAACTTCGGCAGATACTTGCGCCGCTGCGCCTCGTTGCCGTTGCGGCTGATCTGGTTGACGCAGAGATTGGAATGCGCGCCGTAGGAAAGGCCGACCGACGCGGAGGCGCGCGACACCTCCTCCATCGCCACGCAATGGGCGAGGTAGCCCATGCCGGCGCCGCCCCATTCCTCGTCCGCCGTGATCCCCAACAGGCCGAGCGCGCCGAGCTGCGGCCACAGATCGCGCGGGAAGGTGTTGGCGCGGTCGATCTCAGCGGCGCGCGGCGCGATCTTGTCCTGCGCGAAGCCGCGAACGGTATCGCGCAATGCATCGACATCGGCGCCGAGACCGAAATCGAAACCCGCCCAGGCATTGGGGATCATCGGTTGAGGTCCTTGGCGCTCCCGGGCCCGCGGCCATTCGGCGAACGCGGTGCGGCTCGCATTATGGCCGGACGCCCGGCTCCTGTCAGCGGGATCAACCCGCTTGCGCGGCCGGTCGCGTATCCGCCAGCAGCCGGTCGAGCGCCTCACGCGGCCCCGGACGGGCGAACAGATAGCCCTGCATCTCCTCGCAGCCGGCGAGCCGCAGCAGCACGCGCTGTTCCTCGGTCTCGATCCCTTCGGCCAGCATGGTGAGGCCGAGCGCCCGGCCCAGCGTGACGATCGCCTGCACCATCGCCTGGCTGTTGGGCTCGCGGCCGAGCGGCGCGACGAAGCCCCGGTCGATCTTGAGGATGTCGAACCGGAAGCGCTGCAGATAGGTGAGGCTCGAATAGCCGGTTCCGAAATCGTCGAGCGCGAGTTTCGCCCCCAGCGCATGCAGCGCGTCGAGGCGGGACTTCGCCTCGTCGGGATTGTCGATCAGCACGCCCTCGGTGACCTCCAGAACCAGACGGGAGGCGGCAATGCCGGTTTCGGCCAGCAGGTCGGTGACGAAATCGACCAGGGCGGGATCCCGCACCTGCAGCGGCGACAGATTGACGGCGATCGACAGGTTGGGCCAGCGTTTCGCGTCGGTCAGCGCCCGGCGCATGACGAACGCGCCGAGCTTGCCCATCAGCCCGGCCTGCTCGGCCACCGGCACGAAGGTCGCCGGCGGGATCGCGCCGCGCACCGGATGATTCCACCGCAGCAGCGCCTCGGCGCCGATGATGGTGGCACCGTCGGCGGTAACGATCGGCTGGTAATGCACATCGAGCGTGTTGTCGGCGAGCGCTCGCTTGAGCTCGCGCTCGATGAAGCGGCGGTCGCCGAACTCGACGCCCATCGCCGCCTTGAAGCGCAAAACGCCGCCGCGGTTCTTGCGCTTGGCGGCGCGGAGCGCGAGGTCGGCCCGGCGGGTCAGCTCGTCGCGGCTCTGGGCATCAATCGGCGCATGCGCGAGCCCGACCGTGCAGCCGACCTGCACCGCCTGATCGTTGATCCAGAACGGCCGCGCCAGCGCCTGCGCGAGCGCGGTCATGCCGGCCTCGGCCGCTTGCGCATCGGGCGAGGTCATCACCACCGCGAACTCGTCGCCGTCGAACCGGCCGCCGGCGGCGCCTGCCGGCAGCACATCCTTCAGCCGCTGCGCCCACGCGACCAGCAGCTGATCGCCGGTGTGGTGACCCAGCGCGTCGTTGACGTCATTCAGGCCGTCGAGATCGACAAAGCCGAGCGTCACCACCTCGCCATGCGTGCGGGCGGCGAGTTGCGCATCGATCAGTTCGATCATCTTGCGATGACTGGGCAGGCCGGTGAGCATGTCCTCGTGCGCCAGCGTCCAGGCCAGCCGCTCGCTGGTGCCCAGGTCGCGCAGGGCACGGCGGACCTGCCATAGCGCGACGCCGGCAAACCCGATCAGGCAGAGCCCGGTGATCAGCAGCAGGGGGCGGAGCTTGCCGAGGGCCTGGCTCATCGAACGGTCCGGCTCCCAACTGAACCAGCCGACGATACGGCCCTGACGATCGAGCACCGACTGAATCTCGCGGTCGCCGGCGACCGGTTCGCTCTCGAACCGCAAATCCTTGAGTCCCGCGGTCCGCTCCAGCCCGCGAACAATCTGCGGATCGAGCGCGGAAACGTCAGTGCCGGAGATGCGGATGTCGGCGATCGCACCGAGCAGCGCGGCCCGGCGCTCAAGCTCCTGGCGGTCGTCCGCCTGCCGCACCAGCACCATGCCGGCGATGGCGCAGAAGAAGGCGGCGCAAAGCGCGAACAGGGCGAGCGTTGCAATCAGGCGCGGCGTGGCAAGCCGGCGCGCCGGTGCCGGCGGATAGGTGGCGACTAAACTCATGAACAACCGTCCCGCCAGGCCCCAAAGTCCAGAGGCTGAAGCTAGCGGCGAGCGGTTAACGCCTGGTCAGCGCAGCCCGAACCACAGGGTGGCGATCCCCAGGAAGGCGAAGAAACCGACCACGTCGGTCACCGTGGTCACGAACGGGCCGGAGGCCAGCGCCGGGTCGATGCCGAGCCGGATCAGGCCCAAGGGACTGACGATGCCGCCGAGCGCCGCGGCCGAGAGCAAGCAAAGCATGGCGAGCCCGATGACCAGGCCCAAATC
>CAMDEB010000401.1 GCA_945893085.1 Rhodoplanes serenus
AGTCCGCACCGCTGGGCCTACGACCAGGCCAAGGGCGCGCTCGACGCCGCCGGCCGGCTGATCAACACCGAGCTCGCCGAGCGGCGGAACCTGATCCTGCAGAACCCCGCCACCGGCTACGCCACCTCGCGCACCATCGTCGCGGCCTATCAGATGATCATGCCGGGCGAGAAGGCGCGCTCGCACCGCCACACGCCGAACGCGCTGCGGCTGGTGATCGACGCCACGCCCGGCGCCTATACGGTGGTCAACGGCGAGCGGCTGGCGATGATGCCGGGCGACGTGGTGCTGACGCCGAACTGGTGCTGGCACGGCCACGGTAACGAAGGCCGCTCCTGCGCCTACTGGCTCGACGTGCTCGACGTGCCGCTGGTGCAACTGCTCGACCCGATGTTCTTCGAGTCGCATCCCGACGAGTTCGAGACCGAGATCAAGGTCCCGAACGCCTCGCCGATGCATTTCCCCTGGCAGGATACGCAGCGCCGGCTGACCGAGGCGGAGGCCGCGAGCAACGGCGCAGGCTTCGTCGAGATCGCGCTCGGCAGCCCCGCGCTCGAGACCATGGGCCTGTCGATGATCAAGCTCAAACCTGGCCAAGGCACGCCGGCGCGCAAGGTGATGGCCAACAACGTGTTCGGCGTGGTGCAGGGCGCGGGCTCGACCACGGTCGACGGCGAAACCTTCCAGTGGCGCCGCGGCGACGTCATCGTCGTGCCGGCCTGGCAGGAGCACGTCCATCACAGCAACGACGGGGCGGTGCTGTTCCGCACCACCGACGAGCCGGTGATGACCAAGCTGGGATTTTTGCGCGAAGCCCAGCCGGCGCAATAGTGTCTTAAGTCAGTTGGAGGGACATCCGCGAGCGCCGGCTGATCGGATCGTCCCGGAGTTACCAAGCCGTTCAGAAGCGCCTACCATTCGCGCCAAGGGGCATCATCCGAAGAATCCCGGCGCAATTTGAGGGGGAGGGTACCGTCATGCAGTCATGGTCGCTTCAACGGCTTTGCTTTGTCGCTCTTGCCTTGGCGATGCTGCATGGACCGGCGTTCGCGCAAGACTATCCGAACCGGCCGATCACGCTGATGGTGCCGCTCGCCGCTGGCGGCGGAATGGATTTCATCGCCCGCACCATCGGCGCCAAGCTGTCGGAACGCCTGGGCAAGCCGGTCCTGATCGAGAACCGGCCGGGCGGCGGCACCGTGGTTGCGGCGCTCGCGCTCGCCAAGGCGCCGCCCGACGGCTACACGCTGCTGCTCGTACCGTCTCCCACGCTCACCACCAATCTCGCCGTGTACAAGCAGCTTCCCTATGATGCGCGGAAGGATTTCGTGCCGGTCGCGCTGACGTCGGATGTGGGCTTCGCCCTGGTGGTCAACCCGAGCCTGCCGATTCATTCGTTCGCGGACCTGATCAAATACGCGAAGGAAAAACCCGGCGAGTTGATCGCCGGCACCTCGGGGGCCGCAACCATGGTCCATCTGGCCGGCGAACTCCTCATGAGCCGGACTGGCATCAAGATCAGGCACGCGCACTACCGGGGCAGCCCTCCGGCCATGACCGACGTCGTCGCCGGCCATATCCACATGATGTTTTCCGACCCGGTCACGGGCGCGGCCCTGGCCAAGGACGGCAAGGTCCGTGCGCTGGCGGTGTCGTCGAAGACCCGGCTCACGGTGTTTCCCGATCTCGCGCCGATCGCGGAATTGGGCCTTCCCGGCTACCAGGCGACCAACTGGCACATGGTGATCGCGCCCGCGCAGACGCCGCCTGCCATCGTGGAGAAGCTGTCCGCCGAAATCAGGGCGATCAGCGCGCTGCCGGAGATCAAGGAGAAAATCGCCAACATCGGCCTGATCCCGCTGCAAAGCCCTCCGCCCGCGGAGCTGAAGACGTTTCTTGAGAGCGAGATCACGACCTGGGTCAAGTTCATCGAGCAGATCGGTCTCGCCGGATCGCAGTGACGCGATCGCAGCGGCGCGTCACGCCACCTTGGCGAGCTTCTGCCCGTTGATGTTCAGCTTGAACAGCTTGACCGCCGTGCCGCCCAGGATGTCGCGCTTGGCCTTCTCCTTGAGGAACGGCAGGTCGTAGATCGTCGACGGCAGGTCGAAGTCCCAGTGCGGGTAGTCCGACGAATAGAGCAACTGGGTCTCCGCCTTGATGCACTTGAAGGTCGCTTCCAGCAGGCTCATGTCGCGCGGGATTTCCATCGGCTGCGACGTGTAGAACATGTCGGTGATGTATTCGCCCGGCAGCTTCTTCAGGCCCGGGCACTCCGACGAGCGCATCAGGTATTCGTTGTCGAGCCGCTGGATCATGAACGGCAGCCACGCGAGCCCGCTCTCGATCCAGATCACCTTCAGCTTGGGAAAGCGCTCCGGGATGCCATTGAGCACCCAGTTGGTCATGTGCACCATGTTGTACCAGACGAAGCCCAGCGCGTGGACGGAGATGAATTTGTTCATCAACGTCATCGAATTTTCATTCCAGTTGTAGCCGGCGTGGAACGCGAGCGGCACTCCGAGCTCTTCGATCAGCGCGTAGATCTTCATGTAGCTGTTGTGATGCACCGGCTTGTAGCGCACCGACGTCACCATGAAGCCCGCCACGCCCTTCTTGCCGGCGAACTCCTTGACCATCTTGTAACTCTCCTCCGGATCGTTGAACGGCAGGTAAAGCATGGAGACGATGCGGCTTTCCTCCTGCAGCACGCGCTCGCAGAGCCAGCGATTGTAGGCCCAGGCCAGCGCGACCTCGGCCTCGACCTGCGGGTGCAGCCCGAGCTGCAGCATCGGCGAGGGGAACAGCACCGCGATGTCGACGCCCAGGGCGTCCATCCAGCGCCGGGTCAGCGACACGTCGCGATGCACGCCCGGCTCGCCCTTTTCGATCCGCCGCAGCGGGTAGCGCGTGACGCGTCCGCCCATGTCCTGGTAGCCGACGCCGCCCGGCATCACGCCGACGCCCTTGGAGTTGCCGGAGTTCGCCATCTGGGCGAGCTGCTTCATCACCGGATCGGTCATGTATTCCAGGATCTGGTCGAACGACTCGAGCTCGTAGTGGTGGGAGTCGATATCGATGATCGGAAAATTCTTGTAGCCGCGGTCCTTGGCCTGCCGCGCGGCATGCGCGAGCATCTTGCCGGAGTCGAATTCCTCGACCTTCATGCGGCGGTCGTTGCTGAGCGGGAGATCGACCATGGGCTTGTCCTTCCTTGCGTATGTGCGCGATCAGACGGCGACGTAGATTTCCTCGCCGCGCCGTACCACCTTGTAGCTCTTCAGGCGCAGCCGGCGGTCGGGGACGCATTCGCCGGTCTTGATGTCGTATTCGTAGCCATGCCAGGGACAGACGAAGTTGACCTCGGTGTCGGAGAACTTCTGGCCGAGCCAGGTCTTGTCCGGGCCGATCACGTCCTCGACCTTGTGCATGATCAGGCCCTCGCAGGCCGGCCCGCCCTGGTGCAGGCACATGTTGGCATAGGCGTAGAACTGGCCTTGCCAGTGGAACACGCCGATGTTGTGGGCGCCGTGTTCGACGATGCGACGATCGCCGTCGGGGAACTCCGCAACCCTGGCGACGAAGACTTCAGCCATAGTCCCGACTCTCCTTCAGAACGCTACAGCACGCGCGGCACCGGCAGCGGCGTCACCAGCATGCCCTTGTAGCCCTTGGCCCGCAACTTCGGCGCCAGCTCGTCGGCGATGTGCCAGGAAAAGATGATCGCGCATTCCGGCTGGTCGGCGAACATGCGGCTTTCCTCAACCACCGGGATCAGCGTGCCGGGCATGCACTTGCCGATCTTGAGCGAGCCCGGAATCTCGCAGACGTAGTCGATGATGGCGCTGTCGAGGCCGACATAGTTGACCAGCGTCGAAGCGCGCGACGGCGCGCTGATGCCGACGATGCGGCCGCCCTTTTCCTTCACATCGCGGATCAGCGCGTGGAGCCGGAGCTTGGACAGCATCACCTCGTCGCGGAACTTGGCAAGCCGCGCACGCATGGCCTCGCCGTGCGGCTCGCTGTCGAGCATCTGCTGCACGCTCGGCTGGACCGGGCGCGTGCCCTTGCGCGCGGCATAGACCCGGATCGATCCGCCATGGGTCGGTATCTTGCGGGCGTGGAATATTTCGAGCCCGTGCATCTCAAGCAGCGACTTGAGGCTGCCGACCGTGTAGTGCCGCAGGTGCTCGTGGTAGACGGTGTCGTATTGCAGATCGTCGAGCAGGCCGATCAGATAGTGCGATTCCGAGATGAACACGCCGTCGGGCGCGAGCAATTCGAGAATGCCTTCGACGATGCCGTGCACGTC
>CAMDEB010000402.1 GCA_945893085.1 Rhodoplanes serenus
GATGGTGAGGAGACCGCTCGCCGGGTCCTGGAAACGCGGACACAGCCAGTCGCGATTGGCGTCGAGGTGCTCCTGCGTGCAGTCGCCGAAAATCTCGAACGGCGGCATGATCGCGCCTTCGGATTCGACGATGCGTTGCAACGATGATGCGCCGATCGTCCAGCGGTCCTGAAATTTCATCGGCGTTCCTCGTCGATCAGTTCGGCTTGGCGCCGGACGCCTTGACCACCTTGGCCCACTTCTCGGTTTCGCCGGCGAACACCTTGGCGAAATCAGCGGGCGAGCCCGGCAGCAGATTGCCGCCGGTGTCAGCGAGCTTCGCCTTCATTGCCGGATCGGCGAAGGCCGCGTTCACCGCCTTGTTGAGGATGTCGATGATCTCCTGCGGCGTGCCCGCCGGCACGCCGATGCCGGTCACCGCGCTGGCCTCATAGCCCGGCACCGATGCGGCCATGGTCGGAACGTCCGGCAGTGCCGTGGAGCGTTCAGTCGTGGTGACGCCAAGTGCGCGCAGCTTGCCGCTGCGCACCGGCTCGATCGAGGCCGACATCGGCTCGAACATCATCTCCGCTTCGCCGGCGATCATCGCCTTCAGCGCCGGTCCGCCGCCCTGATAGTGCACGACCGGCATGGTCAGCCCGGTCATGATCTTGAACAGCTCGCCCGACACGTGCGGCGAGCTGCCGTTGCCGGTCGACGCCATCCGCACCTTGCCGGTGTTGGCTTTGGCATAAGCGATGAACTCAGGGACGGTCTTCGCCGGTACGGACGGATGCACCACCATCACCAGCGGCTCGCGGGTGATGCCCGCGACCGGCGTCATGTCGCGGATGACGTTGAACGGCAGGTTCGGAAACATCGAGGCGTTGATCGCGTTGGCCGGCCCCATCAGCAGGATGGTGTAGCCGTCGGCCGGCGAGCGCACGACCAGCTCGGTCGCCGGATTGCTGGAGCCGCCGCCGCGATTTTCAATCACGAACGGCTGGCCGAGCTTCTCGGACAGCCAGGTCGCCACGATCCGACCCAGAATGTCGTTCGGCCCGCCGGCGGGGAAGCCAACGACAAAACGCACCGGCTTGGTCGGATAGGTTTGCGCCTGCGCCGCGAGCGATCCCAGAATCGATGGCGTCATCGCCGTGCCCGCGACCAGCCCGAAAAAATCCCGACGTCTCATGCGCCCCTCCCCTGCTTGAGAGAAACGTAGCACAACAATCCCGGAGTTTGTCGTCGCGGGCGTCAACGTCCGAGATGAAATTCGGCTTCGCGCGCCTCGGCCATCAGCGTGTTCCACACCAGCTCGCGCAATTCGGCGAAGCGCGGCTGCAACAGCGTCTCGCGGGTGCGCGGCCGCGGCAGGTCGACCTCGACGATCTTCTGGATGCTGCTCGGCCGCCCCTTCAGCACGAACACGCGGTCGCCCATCAGCACCGCTTCCTCGATCGAATGGGTCACGAAGATCATGCTGGTCGGCCGCGTCTCCCAGATCCGCAGCAGCTCGAACTGCATGATTTCGCGAGTTTGCGCGTCGACCGCGGCGAACGGCTCGTCCATCAGCAGCACGCTCGGCTCGATCGCCAGCGCGCGCGCCAGCCCACAACGCTGCTGCATGCCGCCGGACATCTGGTAGGGATAGGCGCTCTCGAATCCGCCGAGCCCCACGAGCTTGATGAAGTGCGGCACCCGTTCGGCGACCTCGGCCGCGGATGCGCCGGCCATGCGCAACCCATAGGCGACGTTGTCGGCGACGGTCTTCCACGGGAACAGGCCGAAATGCTGGAACACCATTGCCATGCCGGCGATCGGCTCGGTGACGCGCTCGCGGTCGCACCAGATTTCGCCGGCGTCGACCGGCAGCAGGCCGTCGACGCAGCGCAGCAGCGTGGTCTTGCCGCAACCCGAGGGGCCGACGATGGTGACGACCTCGCGCTCGCCGACGTCGAAGTCGATACCGCGGAACACTTCGAGCGTGCCGTAGCGCTTCGCCAGACCGCACACGCGGATGCGGGCCTGCGATCCCGCGGCTGGCGCGGCCTTGCCGGCCGCCTCGTGCAGCGCCATCGTACTCATTGGTCGGCCCTGCTCCACGGCGCGACCCGCCGCTCCACCCATTTCAGCAATCCGGTCAGCGCGATGCCTAGGAACATCAGCAGGATCACCGGCACGAAGGTCTTGTCGGTCTCGAAGATGTTGGCGTAGCGGGTGATCATGAAACCGAGGCCGGAGATGGTGGTGTAGAACTCCGCGATCACCATGCCGACCAGGCCGCGGCCGATCGCCAGCCGGATGCCGGCCGCGATGTACGGCACCGCGAACGGCAGCAGCACGTCCTTCCACATCTGCCATTCCGATGAGCGGAACGAGCACGCCACCTCCAGCATATTCTTGTCGCATTCGCGAACGCCCTGATAGGTGTTGATCGACATCTATCTCAATCAGAAACTCGTGCTGCCAAAGGACGTGCTGCACGTCGTGCGGACGCTCTTTCTCTGGCGCGGCTCCGCCTATCAGCGCCTGCGCATGCAGAACCACGGCGAGCACCCGTTCGACGTCCGGCTGTCGCTCGCCTTCGCCAGCGACTTCGCCGACCTGTTCGAGGTGCGGGGACTGCGCCGCGCGCGTCGCGGCACCACGAATGCGGAGGTGCTCGGCGACACTGGCGTCGCGCTGGATTACCGGGGCCTCGATGACATTCGGCGGCGCACGATGATCGTGTTCGACCCGGCGCCGGAACGGCTCTCCAGCAGCGTCGCCTCCTATGCGTTCGTGCTGCAGCCCAACGAATGCCGGTCGGTCTACGTGACGGTGAAATGCGATCGCGGCGTGGAGGACATTCGCCCGCTGCCGTTTCGCCAAGGCCTGCGCGCGGCGTTTTACGAGAACAAGACTGCGAGCCGCGGTATGGCCACCATCGTCAGCTCGAATGAGATCTTCAACGAGGTGGCGTGCCGCTCGATGGCCGATCTCGCGATGCTGACAACCGGCACGCCACAGGGTCCCTACCCCTACGCCGGCATTCCCTGGTATTCGACCACGTTTGGCCGTGACGGGATCATTACCGCGCTGCAGATGCTGTGGTGCGATGCCCGTATCGCCAGAGGTGTGCTGCGGCGGCTCGCCGCCTACCAGGCCAAGGACTTCGATCCGCTCGCCGATGCCGAACCGGGAAAAATCCTGCACGAAATGCGCGGCGGCGAGATGGCGGCGCTACGCGAGATTCCGTTCGGCCTGTACTACGGCAGCGTGGACGCAACGCCGCTGTTCGTGATGCTGGCCGGTCTCTACACCGAGCACACCGGCGACATCGAGACGCTGCGCGAGCTATGGCCCAACATCGAAGCGGCGCTAGGCTGGATCGATGGGCCGGGCGATCCCGACCATGACGGCTTCGTCGAATATCACCGCGCCAACGAGAAGGGTCTGATCAACCAGGGATGGAAGGATTCCCAAGACGCGATCTTCCACGCCGACGGCTCGATAGCCCAGGGGCCGATCGCGCTCTGCGAGGTGCAGGGCTACGTCTATGCGGCGAAGCGCCTGGCGGCGCGCGGCGCGCGCCGGCTCGGCAAGCTCGCGCTCGGCGACGCGCTCGATGCGGAGGCCGCAAACCTCGCCGAACGATTCGAGGCCGCGTTCTGGTGCGAGGACATCGGCACCTATGCGATGGCGCTCGATGGGCGGAAGCGGCCGTGCCGGGTGCGGACGTCGAACGCCGGGCAGGTGCTGTTCAGCGGCATAGCCGCGCCGGATCGCGCGGAGGCGGTGATGCGCGACCTGATGCGGCCGTCGTTCTTCTCCGGATGGGGAATCCGCACGGTGGCGCGCGAGGAGCGCCGCTACAATCCGATGTCGTATCACAATGGATCGGTCTGGCCGCACGACAATTCGCTGATCGCGGCGGGCTTCGCGCGTTACGGGCACAAGAGCGCGATTGATCGTGTGTTCAAGGGCCTGTTCGAAGCTGCGAGCTATATGGATTTGCGGCGGCTGCCCGAACTCTATTGCGGCTTCCAGCGCGGACGCGAGCGCGGGCCGACGCTCTATCCGGTCGCCTGCTCGCCGCAAGCCTGGGCCGCGGGCACGCCGCTTCTGCTCCTGCAGTCTTCGCTCGGTCTCGAATTCGATCCGGACCGCAACGAAATCCTGCTGCGCAGGCCGCGGCTGCCTTCGTTCCTTGAGGAGGTGACGCTCCGCAACCTTCGTCTTGGCCGATCGACCGTAGACTTGATGCTGCGCCGACACGACCATGACGTGTCGCTCCAGGTTCTGCGCAACGAGGGGCAGATCAGGGTGGCGGCGG
>CAMDEB010000403.1 GCA_945893085.1 Rhodoplanes serenus
CATCAGATCATCTTCGGAATGTCGTGGGGCGCCTTCCGCAACCTGATGCAGACGGGCTTCTACCAGGTGCTGACGCAATTCAATCAGCCGCCGAATTTCTTCTCGGCGATCAAAGGCGATTCCATCGCGCAGCGCACGCTAAACTTCATCCTGATCAACAAGACGAACCCGTTCATGATGATGTGGGCATTGTCGCAGGTCACGCTGGTAGCGTCCCGCGTGGTGCAACTCCTCGGGCTGGTGCAGGGCCTGATCCAACGCGAACTTCGCGGACCGACGGTCGTGTTGGTCTGGACGGTGTTCTATTTCACCGCGATCAACGGTCCGATCGCCGACCCACGCTACCGCATTCCATCGGAGCCGGCGCTGATTATCCTGTTGGCGATCGGCCTCACCTATGGTCCCGTGCCGCGCTGGATTGATGCGGCGCGCCGGCGGCTGCGCCACGGCAACAGGGCCCCCGGCGCTCCCAGCGCCGGACCGGTACAATGACAATGACGCGGACCTCGCTGCTCAAAGTGTTTTTCGCGGCGGTCGTGATCCGCTGGGTCTACGACGTTGCGATCTTCGCCGCATTCGGCGCCGAGGGCCTGCTCGGAGTCGATTCCCACGATTACATCCATTACGCGGCCGTGTTGGCCGGCCATCTCCGCGAAGGGTCGCTGCATGGCTGGCAGTGGCTCGGCGCAAATCCGGTGATGATGCCGCTGTTCTACTGGCTGGTGACGGCGGTGGCCTATCTCGCCGGCGATTACACGGCACTGGCCTACGTTCTGCTCCAGGGTGTGATCGATGCAGGCACCTGTCTTCTGGTGTTCAGCCTCGCGTCCATATTCAAGCCCGCGTTCGGCGTGCCGGCCGCCGTGGCTGCAGTCATCAATCCGACGCAGATCGTGCTGGCCGGCCTGGTCTACACCGACACACCGTTCGTGTTCCTGGTAACGCTGGCGCTGCTCGCGGCGCTGCGCTGGATGGAGCGGCCGTCGATCGGCTGGACGGTGACGCTCGGACTTTCGCTTGGGGCGGCGGCTCTAGTCCGGGCGATGATCGTGCCGTTTGTCGGCGCGCTGCTCGTCTTCCTCGCCATCGTCACACTGCTCAGGCGCGACGCGTGGCGGGCGCCACTCGTGCAGGTCGTGGCGATTGGCGTGCTGTTCGCCGTCTGCATTGCGCCGGTTCTGCTGCGCAACGCCAACGTCTACGGCTCCTGGAATATGACGTCGCAATCCGGCATGCACCTCAGCCGCTGGGTCGTCCCGCTGGTGCGGGAGGCCAAGGACGGCACGCCGTGGAACCAAACTTACATGGAGATGGAGAAGCGGCGTGACGAACGATACGGGCCGGACAGCGGCAACCAATTCATCGAGTCCGACCGCTACGTTACGCTGGCTAAGGAGGAGTTGCGCAATCTCGGCCTCGCGGCGATCGCTAAGGCCTGGCTGTTCGGCGCGGCGCTCAATATCGGCTCGCCTGCGATCATCATCTCACCGCCGGTGGCGCAACTCCCCCGGCAGGGCTTCTACAGCACGACCGGCGCGACGGTCGTGGAGAAGGTGTGGAACTTCGTGTTCCGCGCCGACAACACGCTCTATGCGATGGCGCTGTTGCTGGGCATCACCGGAGTGGCCGCGATCCGCCTATTGCAACTCGGCGGCGCGATCAGGCTGATGCTCGACGCATCCAACATCGCGGCGCTGCTGCTGCTCGCCGGCTGGATCGGCTTCATCTTGCTGGTCAACGGTCCGGTCGCCGCGCCGAAATACCGGCTGCCGCTCGAGCCGGTCTTCAATGTCATGACAGGCGCAGGCTGGGTCTGGCTCACGCGCCGGCGGGCGCGGGCGGATGCGGCCTAGTGCCGATCACCATGCGGTCCAACCGCCGTCGACGGGGATCACCGCCCCCGTGATGTAGGCCCCGGCCGCGGACGCCAGCAGCACCGTGATCCCCTTGAGGTCATCGGGCACCGCCATCCGCTTCATCGGCACCTTGGCGAGGTAGCGCGAGTAGAACGGCTCGGCCTGGTTGTCGAACAGACCACCCGGGGCGATACAGTTTACCCGCACGCCCTGACGGGCGAAATAGGTTGCGAGATACTTCGAGAACATGATCATCCCGCCCTTGGTGTAGGGATAATCGGGCTCGGTGCCCTCGTTGCTACCCTCGTACATGGCAGGATCGGGCGCGACGACGCCATAAATCGACGTCACGTTGATGATGCTGCCGCGCCCGGCCGCGCCCATGGCGCGAGCGAAGGCGCGGCAGGTGACGAACAGTCCACGCGCATTGACGGCCATCGAGCGGTCCCAGGCTTCCACGTCGTCGTCGAGCAGTCGCGCCATCGGGCGTTCAACGCCGCTGTTGACCAGAATCGCGGGGGTACCGCACTCCTTGGTGATCGTCTCGATGGCTCGATTCACCGACGCCTCGTCCGATTGGTCGAAGGCGATCGCGTGAACATCAAGGCCTGCCTTGACCATCCGCGAAACAACGGGATGATCGGACTTCGCAGCGCGCGAGGCGATATAGACGCGCGCACCCGCCTCAGCCAGCGCCTCCGCCATCGGCGTGCCGATGCGGCCAGCGCCGCCAACCACCACCGCGCACTGACCCTTCAGGGAAAAGAGATCCTTAACCTTCGTCATCGCGCGGCCTCTGCCAACGTCACGGGATCGATCGCCACGCCGTTGCGCTCCTTGGATATCACGCCTGCCAGGACGACATGGGCGATGGCCACCATTTCCTCACGCGGGAACGGTGGCTTGCCGGTCCGCACAAGATCGACGAAGTCGCTCAGCATCGCGCGAAACGAATAGAAGAAGTCCGAGAACGGCACCGTGAGTGGCTCCGCCTCTTCCGAGAAGCAGGTGAAGGCGACCGGAATATGGATTCCGCGAATGAACTCAAGGATGACGTTCAATCCTGAGCGGTAGGCAATCTGAACGATGTCGTGGCCCTCCTTGGCGGAGAGCGAGCGGACCGAGCGGATATCGAGCCCATACAGGCAGGCGATCGGCTCGAACAGATGGTGGCCGTAGCGCACCCAGTTCACGAGGCTCATGCCGTGGATCGAGTGCACCGCGCGGCTCTCAAGCGTCTCGCGGGCGCGCACGAGATCGCGCGTGTACCGCGCCGGCGATCCCGCCATGATCGGGTAGCCGGCGCCGGCCAGGGACAGGATCGCATCGACGTCGCTTTTGCTCGCGGCAAGCTGCTTGTCGATCAAGATCGGCATTTTCCGCTCAAGGAACGGCTTCGCCATCGCTAGGTGGTTCTCAGGATCGTCCCGCGCCAGAATGATCGCGTCGACCTCGCCCACGAGGTCTTCCATGCGCCCGGCAATGTTCGGGATCTTCGCGACCGCAGCGACGTCCTCCGACAGCTTTCGGTCCTGCGTCCACACATGGGTGACCTTGGCCCCCGGAAGAAACATCTCGTTGCGATGGTCGCGCGGCAGATACTCCCTGATGAGATCGAAGGGGCAGCGCTGCTGAAGGGCCTGCGGATCGTAGCCGTTGAAGATCGCGGAATACGAAAAGGGGTGTCCGTTGCCCTCGTTCATGCCGATCACGCCGAGGCGGAGATCGCGCTGCTGCGCCTCGGGCCCGCGCCGGGAGCCGTTCATGCCGTGCTCCAATTCGAGGGATCGAGCCATCGTTCGGGGACACGAGGCATCAACGCTTCAAGGCGTTGCGCCTGCGCCGCATCGAGCGACGGCGGAATGAATCGCTCCAGATTTTCCGTGAGTTGCTTCATGGTCTCGACACCGATCACCACGCCGTCCACCCAGTCCTGCGCCCGCACGTAGGCACGGCAGAGGCTGGCGCGATCCGCCTGCCCCGCGGCGGCAGCGGCCTTGCCGAGGGTCGCGGCGATGGCCGCTGGGTCGACTCCGTCCATCCGCGGCCATTGCGCGGGGTCGGCGTCGGCCAACAAGCCTTGCAGATAAATGCTCCGCACGTGGATGACGCGGCTGCCGCGCTTTCGGGCGCGAGACAAAAAGCCCTCGTCGCTCCAACGGTGGTCGAGCAGGTTAAACGGCAGCTGAATGTGCTCGATTGCGGGGTGATCCAAGGCGAGAATGGCCTCGTCGGGAGACTGGGCCGAAAGACCGATAATCCCAATCACGCCGCGCGCCTTCAACTCCAGCAGGCGGTCCATGACGGCGTTCCTGCCCTTCAACGGCCATGCTTCGCGCAGCATGACGACATCCAGATCGTCGGACCGCAGCGCATGAAGCGACGCGAACACCTGAG
>CAMDEB010000404.1 GCA_945893085.1 Rhodoplanes serenus
CACCGACGAGCTCGGCCGGCATTTTTGCCATGATCTCTTCCGGCGTATGCGAATGGATCCACTTCAAGGTGTTGAGGACGGCGTTGGTGAGCGCCTGCGTCACCTTCGGATTCTTTGCGATCCAATCGGCGCGGGTATAGAGCGCACCACCCGGATATTCGCCGCCGAACACGTCGATCGTGTCTTTCTGCGTGCGCGTATCGCTGAGAATGATGAGGTCCTTGTTCTTGCCTTGCAGCAAGGTCACCGCGGGGTCGAGCATGATGGCGGCGTCAACCGAGCCCTGCTCCATCGCAGCGACTGCCGTCGCGCCGAGACCAACGCCGATGATGCCGACGCCGTTCGGGTCTACCCCATTCTTCTTCAGGATGAACTTCAGGAAATAGTCGGTCGACGATCCGGGTGCGCTCACGCCGATCCGCTTGCCGGCCAAATCCTTGATCGATTTGATCGTGCCGGTCTGCTTCGGCGAGACCACCAGCGCAAAGCCCGGATACCGGTCATAGACCACGAAGGCTTGCATGTGCTGGTTCTTCGCGGCCAGGTTCACGCAGTGATCGAAATAACCGGAAACGACGTCGGCACTGCCGCCAAGCACGGCGGTCAGCGCCTGCGAGCCGCCTTTGAAGTCCACCATTTCCACATTTACGCCGGCCTGTTCGTATTCGCCAAGCTGCTTGGCCAGAACGGTGGGCAGGTAGCACAGGCAGCTTGCGCCGCCGATCGCGATCGTGACCTTCATCTGCTGCGCCAACGCCACCCCGGACATCAGCGTCAGGACCGCCAGGGACGCCACCAGCCGCCTGATCAAGAGCGTCTTCATTCGTTTCCTCCGTATTGTCAGCGGCCGGGTCGGCGGCAGCCCTGTCACCGCCGACGATAGTGCAACGGCCGTATCGCGGTAAAGACGTATCAGGTCCGGGTTTCGGCCGCGACCGGCCGCCACACCAGCAGCCGGCGCTCCACCAGCGTCACCAGCCAGTCGATGACGATGACGAAGGCCGCGAGTACGAACATCCCGGCGAACACGCCGGCGATGTCGAAGGTTCCCTCAGCCTGCAGGATGAGATAGCCGAGGCCTGCGGCCGAGCCGAGATACTCGCCCACCACCGCGCCCACCACCGCGAATCCCACCGAGGTGTGCAGCGATGAGAACATCCAGGACAGGGCCGAGGGCCAGTAGACATGGCGCATGAGCTGGCGCTCATTCATGCCGAGCATCCGGGCATTGGCGAGGATGGTCGGGCTGACCTCCTTGACGCCCTGATAGACGTTGAAGAACACGATGAAAAACACCAGCGTCACGCCGAGCGCGACCTTCGAGGCGATACCGAGACCGAACCACAGCGTAAAGATCGGCGCCAGCACGATGCGCGGCAGCGCGTTGATCATCTTCACATACGGGTCGAGCACCGCCGCCACCAGCGGCTGACGCGCGAACCAGAACCCGACCAGCACGCCGCCGACCGAGCCGATGACGAAGGCCAGCATCGCTTCGGTGAGGGTGATCCAGAGATGGCGCCAGATGGTGCCTTCGGCGAACCATTTGATCACCCGCTCCGCGACGTCAAGCGGCGTGGAAAAGAAGAACGGCGGCAGCAGCGGCGTGTCGCCGACCGGGATCGCGGTCAGGACGTGCCACAGCACGATCGACACGATCGCGACCGCGGCCTGAAGTGAGATCAGCTTGACGCGCTCCATCAGCCGCCTCCCGTCTGCGCGTAGCCTTTCATCACCTCGGACTTCAGCACCTGCCAGATGTCGCGATGAAGTTGATGGAATCCCGGATCAAGCTTGACCTCGGCGATGTCGCGCGGACGCGACAGCGGCACCTTCCAGTCGCCGATAATCCGCGCCGCGGGACCGGCTGACATGATGACGACACGGTCTGAGAGGGCGATGGCTTCCTCGAGGTCGTGGGTGACGAACATCACCGCCTTGCGATCGGCGCTCCAGAGATCGAGCAGCAGGTTGCCCATGATCTGGCGGGTCTGAGCATCGAGGGGACCGAATGGCTCGTCCATGAGCAGTATCTTCGGGTCGCGGATGAGCACCTGGGCAAGGCCGATGCGCTTGCGCTGTCCGCCCGACAGCATGTGCGGATAGCGCCCGCCGAAGGTACCCAGACCCACTCTGCCCAGCCAGCTCAGGGCCCGCTCACGCGCCTCTTCACGCGCTACGCCGGCGGTCTCAAGGCCGATACAGACGTTCTCAAGCGCGGTCTTCCAGGGAAACAGCGCCTCGGATTGAAACAGGTAGCCGGACTGCCGGTTGAGCCCGTCGAGCGGCGTGCCGAAGATATCCACGCGGCCGGCCGATGGCGGAAACAGACCGGCGGCGGCGTTGAGCAGCGTCGTCTTGCCGCAGCCGGTCGGGCCGACGATCGCCACGAACTCGCCGTCGGCAACTTCGAGCGAGGCGCGCTCCACGGCCTCGTAGACCCCGCCGCCGGCCAGCCGGAATGCGATGGTCACGTCCGCGAGCGAAACCGCGGGGGAACGCCCCGCTTTCGTCTGTGCTTCGACCGCCGCGGCCGCGCCGTCCGCCATCGTGCCCCCTCGCCTCGCCGTCACCGCAAGCTAGCGGGACACCATTCCTTTGATCAACCCGGCGTCGATCAGCAGCCGGCTGAAGCGCCGCGCCTCGGTGCCGCCGGCGCAGAGATAGAACAGGCCCCGGCAGCGTTCGAGGATTTTCTTCTGCTCGGCAAACGACGGATCGAGCGGCACGCCGGCCGCCTCCTGGATCACCAGCGGCAGATAGGGCGCATCCAGCCGGTCGAGCGCCGACGACACATCGACTGGCGTGAAGTTGATCGCGTCGATCGCATAGTAGGTGGTGAAATAGCGCGGATCGCTCGCCATCACCCGGCGCGCGATGGTGGCGCGGTTCGCCGATGGATCGACGATCGCCGCCGCCAGCGCCGGCTGGTGATCGCCGAACCGCACCACCAGGAACGGCTCACCGGGAAACTCCCGCTTCAGCCGCGCGAGGAAATCGGCGTAGTCGCGCGCGCTCATGGCCTGCCGCCGGATGTATTCGTCGATCTCCGGTTCATTGCCGAGCTCGCGCCAATCCGGCGTCAGGTCCGGACGGAACTGCTGGTCCCAGGGAAAGTGATTGGCCACCGTATAGGCGAAGACGAACAGCGGCTTGCCGCCGCGCTCGCGCTGAATCAATCGCACGGTCTGGTCGTAGTAGAAGTGGTCCGGCTCCACGTCGCCGGCCTTCATCTCGCGCGAGTCGATCAGGCGATCGATGCCCGCGGTGGTCTGGAACCGGCGCGCACTGAGGAAGGCGCCGTAGGCGGGATAAAGGGTGAAGGTCTTGTATCCGCACCGGCGCAGCGCCTGCGGCAAGCCGCGTTCGACCCGGCCGGCGGCGATGCGGGTGACGTGATAGGCAAAGCGGCCGAAGGAGCGCGCCGACAGCCCGGTCAGCACGTTGTATTCGGTGTACCAGGTCGGGCCGCCCGAGCCCTCGACCACGAACGAGCGCATCCGGCCATCGAATGATTTGAAATGCTCGGCATAGCCGGCAGGCACTTTGATTCCGGGTGCGGCTGTGATGTCGAAGCTCGCCTCGTCGAGAATCAGGATGATGTGCGGAGGCTTGGCCGCCGGCTCGCAAGTATCGCTTGCCACCGAGCGAAGCCGGTCCGGCGTCGCGTCGAACTCGAGCCAGCCGGTCGTCCCCAGTTCGGACACTGCCGACACCCCGGAACGGGCAAAGTTGGATACGTGATTGACGCCCTGAAACGGCTCCGTGGGTTCTTCCGGTATGGCGAGAGACATCGCACAGAGGATTGCGAAACACACCATGCCGGCAAGGGCTGCGGCGGTGCGGCGGACACGGAATGGATCGATCCGCCAGACCAGGATCATGGTGGGTATGGCCAGCACGCCTGCGACAATGATCGTCGTGCGGAGATCGGGGAAAATCTGCAGCAGGAAGGCAATCGTGTCGCTATCGACGATCAGAAAGTCGAGAAAACTGATGGTCATCCAGGTGATCGACGCCTTGAATTGCGACAGCACGATCAGGATGGAGAACAAAGCGAGCGACAGCGCGGCCGAGATCCCCGGTCGTCGCAACAGCACGAGCCAAAAGCAGTTGAGCGCGCCCCAAGTCAGCAGATAGAGCGTGATACCGTACAGGTCGTATTCGGTGCGCCACATGACAACGAGCGCGGCAACATGAAGCGCGGCAACGGTCGCGATCCGAATCCAGCGAGATGTGATGGTG
>CAMDEB010000405.1 GCA_945893085.1 Rhodoplanes serenus
CTAATGTCCCGCCAAGCGGTCGCCGTACCGCGATCTAGGCTAGCCCTTCCATTCGGCGCGCCGAACTCAGGGCTTTCCCTTAGGAAGAACGCAGGCAAGTGGTTTTGGTTCGGCCGCGGGCGGCCGTCAGGCCTGGCCTTGCGCAGGCAAAATGTCGCGGCCTTGCGCCGGCAGCGGCGCTTTTCTGCGCTCGATTACGCAGGCCAGCGCTAGTCCGGCGGCGACTGCCGCCAGCCAGACGATGCGCGCGCCATAGCGGTCGTGCGGATTGGACAAGGCGCCGCACACAAGCGCATTGGCAAAAAGCGCCAGCGCGCAGAACGCCGCCAGTTCACCCAAGGCGGCCGGTAGCTTCCGCCGCCAGGCGCACACGACGATGGCCGGCAGCAGCGCCATGCTCAGGAGCGCCAGCGGGTAATGCACCTTGTTGATCGTCTCGAACGAGAATTCGCCGAGTTGCTGGCGCGCCGCTTTCATCGCCGGTTCGAGCTGCGGCGTATAATCGTGGACGATGAAATAAGTGTGCCAGACCCAGTGCACGACGCCTTCGCCGGTGTGCACGTCGATCAGTTGCCGCGCGGTGGCAATCGCCGCGGTCTTGATCTGAAGCGCCGGATAGTCGATCAGGCTTTGAACGGCAATGTGTTCCATTTCCTTGCCGAGCCCGGCGAAGCGGCCGAGCCTGTCGAACAGCGGACTGCCCCAGAACCAGACATCGGCGTAGCGCGGCAGTTCGTCCTTGTAGGCACACAGGCGGAGCCGCGCATCGGGACAATGCGCATCGAGGTATTTGTTGACGATGCCATCCTGCAACATGCGCCCGAACGACAGCGCGAAGCCGCCCGGCGTCCAGGCGAGGCGTTTGGCGACCGCGTAATTGGCTGCGAACACCATGACCGCGCCGAGCAGCAACGCCAGGACGCCGTGACCGAGGGCGGCGCGCGGCACGCGCTTGCGATTGATCAGATAAAGCAGCGCGGCGGACGCGACCAGCGCGCCCATCACCGCGATGGTGGCGCTGTGCGTCGCGGCCGACACCGCGCCCAGCACAACCAGGCCGATCCGCTCGGAGCGGGAGAGCGCATCGCCGCGCATCAGCAGCAGATAAAGCGCCAGCACGCCGAGGCCGCAGAAGATGTCGGTGAGCAGGATCGCGGTCAGAAACGGCAGCGTGGTGAGGATCGACAGCGCGGTCACGCCGCCGAGCAGCAGCCAGGGCCGGCCGCCAAAGCCGTGCACCCGCAACATCAACGCGAGAACCCACACGGTCAGCGCCGACTGCGCGATCAGCACCGGCCAGAACGACAACGGCACGCCGGCATTGAGAATGAGGCCATAGACCACGGCGCGGCTAGGCACCAATGTGCCCTCGTACCAGCGCGCCAGATAGCCGCCGGTGTCGTATTGCAGCAAAGGAAACCGGTTCCAGATCGCCGGCGCGATCAGAATCGCCACCGACAATATAATCGCAAGCGCCCACCAGGCGCGGTCGCGCCGCGTCACTCGAATCCTCCCCGGCAGTTCCGTTTTTTGTTATGTCCTGATTAGCCCTTTCCCCGTTGCCGGAACAGGGAAATTCGCATCACGGCCGGCGCTTTGTTGGCAGGATTAACGTCAGCGCCCGGCCAGCGTCAGCAACGGCTGGCGCACGCGCGCGGGCAGCCGCACGAACAAGGTCTTGGCGGCGGGCGACAGCCTTGTTGCAGCAGACAACAGATAGCCGCCCGGCCGCAGCGCGCAGCTATAATCGGCGACCGCGACGGCGCCGCTGCAATAGCCGCGCTTCACGTCGTCGGCCGGCGCCAGCAGGTCGTAGTGGGAAAAGCCGTTGGCGCGGCAATGGTGAATCGTGTCGGCGACCTGCACCCGGCCCGGACTGTAGCGGGCGAACTCCTCGACGATCGCGCCCATGAACGCATACCAGCGGTCGCCAATGGTGAAGGCGACCTCATAGGCTGCGGGCCGCTCGGCCACGCTGAGCACCGCGACGCGCAGGCGCATAGCGCCACCGTGGTCGATCAGCCGCTCCAGCGCTTCTTCCCAATCGCGGTCACCGATCACGCTGCTGGGGAGCCGCCGCGCCGCGAGCCATGAGCGCTTGACCGCCAGCGCCGCGCGCAAATGCGCGCGCGCATCGTCGCCTTGCGTGACGTCGAGGCGCAGTTCGCCGAGACTTGAGAGCTTGCGCCGGCTGAGCCGCAACTTGCGCGGCTCGTCGCCGCCGTGCGCGGGGGCGCGGGCAATGTCGAGGAACGGCGCCTCGTCGCGGTTCGACGCCGTGGCTTCATCTCTCAGCACCGGCGCGATGCGCGCATCGGCGCGCACTTTGCGGAAATGGACGGCGTGCGCAACGGCGGGATCGGCCGCCGCCCGCCAGGCGGCCTCGATGTCGCGTTTCGCCGTGCCCGGCTCGCACAGCAGGTCGCCATATTGAATGAGCGGATCGCCGAGGAAGCGCGCGACGGTGAGGCCGAACTGCTTGACCAGCACGGTCGGCAGAATGACCACCGGGCGGCCGTCGCGCCGCACCACGACGATGCGCGGAACCTCGCCGCGCCGCAGATGCCCGTCGGCGGCGGCGCGCGCCATGGCAAAGCTCTGGAACGGCGTCGCCGCGCCGCCGGCGCGCTCGGTCGCCTGCCAGTCGGCGGAAGCCTGTTCCACCGCGTTCGCGCCCTGAAACACAGCGACGGCAGGCGATGCGGTATCAGTGACGAGGGCGCGCGGCCGCAGCCGCGCGGCAAGCGTCGACGAGGCGCTCGACATGGCGTCGACGATCAGGCCGAAATCTTCAAGGAAAAGGGCGGTTAACATGCCTGCTTGACCGATTGGACCGGGAGCCTGACATTTGCGGTAAGAGTGGTTTCCGTCGGGTTGACCGCCCCCGCGACTGATTGTCGCCTCCTGTCGGCCAAGAGTTAATGAATGTTCGTCAATTTCTTCCACGACCTCAAAGCCGCCGGCGTGCCGGTGTCTTTGCGCGAATATCTGACGCTGATGGAGGCGATGCATGCCGATCTGGCTTCGCGCCGCGTCGAGGATTTCTATTATCTGGCGCGCGCCGTGTTGGTGAAGGACGAGCGCAACATCGACAAGTTCGACCGCGTCTTCGGCACGGCGTTCAAGGGGCTGGAAATGCTCGGCGACGGCCTGGCCGCCGACATCCCGGCCGAGTGGCTGAAGAAGATGACCGACAAATATCTCACCGAGGAAGAGAAGGCGCAGATCCAGGCGCTCGGTGGGCTCGATAAATTGCTGGAGACTCTCAAAGAGCGATTGGCCGAGCAGAAAGGCCGCCACCAGGGTGGCTCGAAATGGATCGGCACCGGCGGCACGTCGCCCTTCGGCAATGGCGGCTACAACCCGGAAGGCATCCGCATCGGCGGCGAGAGCACGCACCGGCGCGCCGTGAAAGTCTGGGACAAGCGCGAGTTCAAGGATCTCGACGACGAGGTCGAGCTCGGCACCCGCAACATCAAGGTGGCGCTGCGACGTTTGCGCAAATTCGCCCGCACCGGCGCGCCGGATGAGTTGGACCTCGACGGCACCATCAACGGCACCGCGCACAAGGGTTATCTCGACATCCAGATGCGGCCGGAGCGGCACAATGCGGTGAAGGTGCTGCTGTTCTTCGACATCGGCGGTTCGATGGACTGGCACATCAAGGCGACCGAGGAATTGTTTTCGGCGGCGCGCACCGAGTTCAAGCACATGGAGCATTTCTACTTCCATAATTGCCTGTACGAGAAGGTGTGGAAGGAAAACCGAAGGCGCTTCCAGGCGACGACACCGACCTTCGACGTGCTGCACACCTTTCCGCACGACTATAAAGTCGTGTTCGTGGGTGACGCCTCGATGTCGCCTTACGAGATAGCCGCCGGGCGCGGCTCGGTCGAGCACTACAACGAAGAATCCGGGCAGGTGTGGATGGAGCGCGTGCTGCGCATTTATCCGCACGCGGTGTGGCTCAACCCGACGCCCGAGCGCGAATGGGACTTCACGCACTCGATCCAGATGGTGAAGCAGCTGATGGGCGGGCGGATGTATCCTTTGACGCTGGACGGATTGGATCGGGCGATGCGGGAGTTGGTGAGGTAGGGGCTGGTTGGCCCCAGAATGCCCCTTTCTTCTCCCCAAACCCCCTCTATATTTATCGGGTCCATCAACAACCGAAAGGAGGTGATCCAGTGTCTCATTGTCTATCGCCGCGGT
>CAMDEB010000406.1 GCA_945893085.1 Rhodoplanes serenus
CCTGCATGAACTTGCTGCGGATCACCGTCGGATCGCGCGGCGTCTGGATCAGGCCGGGCTTGGTGCGCTGCAGACCCGGGACTCCGATTTCTTCTCATGCCAATCGGGACCCCGCATCTGCAGTGCATCGCTACGCGCTGCACTGCAGATGCGGGGAACGAGACAGCAACCGAAGCGGCTACTCGATCTGCGGAATCTTCGCCGCCCGGATCACGTCGCTCCAGCGCTTTGTGTCGTCCTGGATGAATGCCCGGGTCTGGGCCACGTCGCCGCTGCCCGGAAGCAGATGCAGCGCCTTGAAGCGAGCCGCCAGTTCCGGATCGTTCAGCGTGTCGTTGAGCGCGGTGTTGAGCTTGGCGACGATCGGTGCCGGTGTCTTGGGCGGCGCGGAGAGCGCGTTCCAGGTGTCGGAGATCAGCTTGATGCCGGCTTCTTCCATGGTCGGGATGTCCGGCAGTTCGGCCAGCCGTTTGTTGGTCGTGACCGCAAGGATGCGCGCGTTCTTGCCTTCGTGGAGCTTCACCGCCGACTCGAGCTGCATGAAAATAAAGTCGACGTGGCCGGCGACCAGGTCGTTGAGCGCCGGGGCGGTTCCCTTGTAGGGGACGTGAACCAGCTTGGTCTTCGCCAGATCCTCGAACAGCTCCGCGGTCAGGTGCGAGGTCGTGCCCGGCCCCTGCGATGCGTAGTTCAGCTTGCCGGGATTGGCTTTCGCGTAGGCGATGAACTCCTGCGCCGTTTTCGCCGGGAAATTGTTTTTCACCAGCAGCACGTTTGGGATGATCGACATGATGCCGACGAACTCGAACTTCGACGGATCGATGTTGATCTTCTTGTAGAGCACCGAGTTGGTGGTGATCGGCGACGGCTGCGATGCCATCAGCTGGTAGCCATCGGGCGCCGCGTTGAACACCTGCTCGGCGGCGAGGTTGCCGCCGGCGCCGCCGCGGTTCTCGATCACGAACGGCTGTCCGATCTTGAGGCGCATCCGCTCGGTGACGATCCGCGTGACCGTGTCGACGCCGCCCCCGGCCGGGACGGTGACCAGGATCCTGATGGGCTTGTTTGGGTAGTCGGCGGTCGACTGCTGCGCATGCGCAGACGATGCAAGGAGAAGGCCGGTGATCGCGATCAGGGGGATATATTTCGACATCGTCCTGTCCTCGGTGCTCAGGCGTCTGAACTTTCCCATGGCTTGCCGGGAGCCTGCAAAAAAGTCAATTTGGCCCGGTGTCGCGGATGGCAGCCATCGCATTCAGCCGGCGCCGACAACCCGCTCCAGCACGCGTCCGGGATCGGTCGGCGGCGCGTTGCCGCGCCAGGCGACGTATTGGTCGGGCCGCACCAAAGCAAGGTTGCATTCGTACAAATCGCGCGCATTGGCGCCCGGCACGTCGAGCATCGCAAGCGGAATGCGTCGCTCGCGCGCGGCGCTGACGATGCCGCTCCCGTCGGCCGCCGTTCCACCGAGCCGCAACAGTGTGAAGCCGAATCCCATCCGGTCGAACAGCGAGCTGCCGCTGCCGCGTCCGGCATCGAGCCAGACATGCGGCGTGCGCCCGCCCGGGACGCTCGACGGCGTGTAGCGTGCATAGTCGTCGGCCGGCGGCGTGCCATCCGGAACGACGATCGGCGATCCATCATAACGGGCGCCGAGCTGCACGCCGATCGAGGCAAACTCCTCGCCGAGCGTGGCGATATAGTCCCTGAAGATTTTTCGCGCGGCGTCGCCCTCGGCTGATTCTTTCTCGATGTCCGGGCCGACCGGCAGACCGGCCAGATGCTTGTTGAGATCGCGGCCGGCGATGGTGTTGCGCTCGGCGACCGGCCGGCGCTCGTCCTCGTAGGACTGCAACAGGGCCGCGCCGCCCCATCCTTGCAGCACGGCGGCGAGCTTCCAGCTCAGGTTCGAAGCGTCGTCCATGCCGGTGTTCATGCCGAAGCCGCCGGTCGGCGTGAACAGGTGCGCGGCGTCGCCGGCGAGGATGACGCGGCCGGCGATGAAGCGCTCGGCCACCAGCGCGACGCCCGCGGTCCAGGGCCGGTGGTCCAGCATCCTCATCGGCACGTCGGCGCCAATGGCGCGGCGGATCATATGGGTGAGCGCTGCGTCGTCCGGCGGCGCATCGCTGTCGTCGCGGGCCTTGGAGAAGATCAGGAACTCCTCGTCGCCAGCGAGCGAGATGATGGTGGCGCGGACATCGTGATTGACCACCCAGTACTGCCAGCCGTGCCGGCGCGCGAGGTGCTCGCGATAGAGCGTCGGCGCGCGCATGTGGGTGGCGATCATGCGGCCGCCGTAGTGCGGCGCGTCGAGCTTGGCGAAGCCGTGGTAGCGCAAGGCGAGCGAGTGGCGCACGAAGCTGCGCCCGCCGTCGCAGCCGACCAGATATTGCGCGCGCCATATTTCGCGCGCATCGCCCGCGGTCGACAACGCCTCGACCGTCACGCCGTCCTGGTCATCGTCGAATTTCTCCACCTGCCAGCCGAAGCGCACCTCGATGTTGGGGCTCTTGCGCGCCTCGGCGAGCAGGAACGCTTCGACATACATCTGGTTGGCGCGCAGGATCGGCTCGGGCACCTGATCGGTCGCGGCAGCGCTGGCGACGCGCTGCCGCTTTTCGCCCTCCGACGGCATGCGCAGCCGCGCCAGCTCGATGCCGTTGAGGCGGGTGAAATAGCCGACATCGGTCGGACGGTCCGGCGGCAGCCCGAGCGCGCGGATTTTCTCCGAGAAGCCGAGCCGCCGGTGATGCTCCATCGTCCGCGAATTGTGCGAGCTGCCCTTGGGATGCGGACGGATTTCAGGCTCGGTGTTGAACAGCACCGAGCGCACGCCATAGCGATCGAGGAACAGCGCCAGCAGCAGGCCCACGGGGCCGCCGCCGACGATGGCGACGGGGATGTTGCGCGTCTCGCCGTTCCGCATTCAGCTCAAGGCCCGCAAATAGCGGATCGGCCGGCCGGGCGCGATGCTCTCGGCCGCCGCGACGATGGCGTTGGCGTCGATGCCGTAGTGCCGGTAGAGATCGGCGATCGAGCCGGTCTGGCCGAAGTGTTCGACGCCGAGCGGACGCGTGCGATGGCCGAACACCGCGCCCAGCCAGGCGAGCGTCGCCGGATGGCCGTCGAGCACCGTGACGATGCCGCAATGGCTGGGCAGATCGGCAAGCAGGCGCTCGATGTGCGCGCGCGCCTGCGCCAGCCCGCGTTCGCGCGCCCGCTGCGCCGCGGTCCAGCCGGCGTTCAGCCGGTCGGCCGAGGTGACGGCGAGCAGGCCCACGTCGCGGCGGTCCTCCGCCATCAAACCGATGGCCTGGATCGCTTCGGGCGCGACCGCGCCGGTGTAGGCGACGACGACCTGGCAGTTCGGCCCCGGCTCGCGCAGCCAGTAGGCGCCGTCGACGGTCGCCTGGCGCAGCTCCGGCGTCATCGCGCGCTTGACCTGCTCGACCGGGCGGGTGGAGAGGCGCAGATAGACCGAGCCGCCGGTTTCGTCGCGCAGCCAGTTGCGCTCCGACGCCTCGCCGTCGCCGTCCTTCTGGATGTAATCGAGAGCGAATTTCAGGATCGCGGCGAGCTCGTCGACGAACGCCGGCTCGAACGCGGCCAGCCCGTCCTGCGCCATGCCGATCAGCGGCTGGGTGATCGACTGATGCGCGCCGCCCTCGGGCGCGAGCGTGATGCCGGACGGCGTCGCCACCAGGATGAAGCGCGCGTCCTGGTAACAGGCGTAGTTGAGCGCATCGAGGCCGCGCGCGATGAATGGGTCGTACAGCGTGCCGATCGGCAACAGCCGCTCGCCGTTGATCGAATGCGACAGGCCAAGCGCCGACAGCAGGATGAACAGGTTCATCTCGGCGATGCCGAGCTCGATATGCTGGCCCTTCGGCGAGAACGACCAGTTGAAGGTCGACGGGATGCTCTCGCTCTTGAAGGTGTCGGCCATGGTCTCGCGCGCGAACAGGCCGCGGCGGTTCACCCACGGCCCGAGATTGGTCGAAACCGTGACGTCGGGCGACGTGGTGACGATGCGCTCCGCGAGCGGGGACTTTTCGCGCGCCAGCTCGTTGAGCAGCGCGCCGAAGCCGAACTGCGTCGACATCGTCGGCTGGATGGTGACGGCGAGCTCGGCCGGCACCTCGAGCCGCGGCGCCTTCAGGCGGCGCGTGCCGTCCTTGGCGAA
>CAMDEB010000407.1 GCA_945893085.1 Rhodoplanes serenus
ACGGGCGGCGCCCGCCCTCGCTTCCAACAGGACCAACAAAAGCCGCAGACGATTCAAGATAACTGTCCTTCATGAGGGCCATTCCTTCTCGGTTCCAGTGGACAATGTGGTGTCCAAAGAAACCGGGGCCAGCTCACGCGCTAATGCTGCCGACGCTGCTCGCTGAGCTCAAATCGCGCGGCTACCGCATCGTCCATGTCGTGCCGGGCGCGGGCGAGCGCGTCCCGCTTCCGGAGCTGGTGGCAAGGTCCCCCACCGTCCCACGGGTTCGGCCGTCGTTGACCGAGGTCAACGCCAGGACAACGCGCGAGGTCACCGGCTCGATCAGGCGGTCGCTGCCTCCGCCAGCCCGGCACCCCTGGGACGAACCCGTCAAGTTCGGTCCATTTGGCGCGATCTTCGCGCCCGACCCCGTCCGCTGGTAGGACCGAGAACTACAGGGCGGGATCGGTCCGCCTTGCAACACCGCGAGGTTTTTGCTGGATTGGTCTCGGCCGCGCCCAGGGCGGCCGGAGGCTCGAATGGTCCCATTCTTCGTCCAGATCAAATGCCAACTCGGCAAGTCCTACGAGGTGGCGAACCGGCTTGCCGATGCCGAGATCGCATCGGAGATCTATTCGACCGCGGGCGAGTTCGACCTCCTGATCAAGGTCTATGTGGATAGCGGCACCGACATCGGGCATTTCGTCAACGAGAAGGTGCAGACCGTCCCCGGCATCCAGGACACCCGCACCCTGATCACCTTCAAGGCGTTTTGACCGCTTCGATCAGCTTATGTTCGGCGGGCCTTTGACCTCCAGATTGCGCCGCAGCCGGAGCTGGCGTTCGCGCCAGATCACGAAAATGCCGGACGCTGTGACGATCAACCCGCCGACGAAGATATAGACGGTCGGCACCTCGCCGAACATCGCGTAGCCGAGCAGGAACGCCCAAATCATCGAGCTGTAGTCGAGCGGGGCGACCAGCGAGGCCGGTGCATAGCGATAGCTCGAGGTGAGGATGATGTGCGCGAGACCGCCGATGATGCCGATCGAGACCAGCGCCGCCAGCACCGGCAGCGTCGGCATGACCCAGCCGAACGGCAGCGTCGCCAGTCCCGCGACCGCACAGCTCAACGAAAAATAGAACACGATCGACGACGTGGTTTCCGTTTCCGTCAGCCGGCGGGTCTGGACCACGGATCCGGCGTTGGTGATGGCTCCCAGCAGCGCACACGCCGCGCCGATCGTCGCCGATGCCGCCGCCGCGCCAGGGGCGCCGAATTGCCGGAAATCGAGATACGGCCACAGCATCACGATGACGCCGACAAAGCCCACCGCGACCGCCGACCAGCGGTAGATGCGCACGCGCTCGCCGAGGAAAAGCGCCGCGAACGCCACCGTGATCAGCGGCGCGGCAAACGATATCGCCGTGGCATCGACCAGCGGCAGTCGCGACAGCGCCGCGAAATTCAAGAACATGCCGCAGACGCTGATCAGCCCACGGCCGAGATGTCCGAGCGGCCGGCGGGTCACAACCGCAGCCGTCAGCTCGCGCCGCCAGGCGTAGATGACGACCACCGGCAGGACGGCGCAGGCGCTGCGGAAAAACACCACCTGACCGAGCGGAACGGTCTCGCTGACGTAGCGAACCATCGCCGACATGATGACGAACAGAACAAGCGAGATCAGCTTGGCGACGATGGCCTTGAACAGATTCATCGGCGGCGCCGCGACCCTCTCACTTCTTCGCCGGCGGCGGTGGTCCATCGACCGGCGGCAGCGACTTGATGTAGACCGAGATCGCCGCGCGGTCTTCCGCGCTGAGCTGGCTGGTGTTGCGTACGACCTCCGTCATGGTGCCACCCACGGAATCGCCGTCCGGAGTGCTGCCGGTTTCGAGCAGGTAGGCGATGTCTTTCTCCGACCAATCTTTCAAGCTTTTCTGCGTGATGTTGGGCACCCAGCCGTCGTCGATTGGATCGGGTCCCCCGGCGTAGCGCTTGGCCGCGACGACGGCGCCGATCAGGTTGCGGGGGCTGTGGCATTCGGCGCAATGGCCGGCGCCGTTCGATAGATAGGCGCCGCGATTCCATTCGGCGGATTTGCTCGGATCGGGTTTGAACGGTTCGTTGTCGAGGAACAGGAATTTCCAGACGCCGACGACGCGTCGGATGTTGTAGGGAAAACGCAGATCGTGGTCGCGCACCCGGCCCTGCACCGGCGTCAAAGTCTTGAGGTAAGCGAAGAGGTCGCGCAGGTCGGTCAACGTCATGCTCTGATAGGACGGATAGGGAAATGGCGGATAATAGTGCCGTCCATCCGGGGACGTGCCCTTGACCATGGCGGTCACGAAGTCCGCCTCGCTCCAGCGGCCAATGCCATCGATCGGATCGGGCGAGATGTTCGGGACATAGAAATTGCCGAATGACGCGTGCAGCACCCGCCCGCCGCCGAGCCGGCCCCGGTCGTCCTGGTTGAGCGTGGCGTGGCAGGAGCCACAGCTACCAACAAAAAATATCATCCTGCCGTTGTCGAGATTGGGCGTACCGGACGTCAGCGCACTGGCCGGCACGGTGGCCGGAATGGTGAGCAGCCAAAGCGCGCTCAAACTGAGCACCATTGCGATCGCCAGCAGGATGACGAGCTTACGCCACATCAGGGTCTCCTCCACCGCCCGATCCTAGCAGGGCGTGTCCGCACGAAAAGCAAAAGAGCGGCGCGTCGTTGGACGCGCCGCCCCCGCAGTGCAACATATTCCGCAGTGTTCCGAAGAACTCAACTCATCGCTGCTGTGGCCTGCGGAACGTCTCGTGGCAGGTGCCGCAGTCTCTGTTGACAGCGGTGTAGGCGGCCTTGAAGCTTTCGAGGTCCTTGGTCGCGCCCTGTGCCGCCTTGACGTCCGCTGCGAATTTGGCGATTGCCGCGTTAAACTCCACCGCCTTGTCCCAGATTCCTGGCAATGCACGGGTCGCGCCCGTCCGCGAATCCTCCGGGAACAAGGTTGGCAGCTTGGCTGCCTTGTCTGCAAAGTTTGCAAGGACCGCATCTGCCTTGGCCTGATCGTACGGAGCCTCGCCGCGCACCATCTGGGTGCCGATTCTGCCCTGCTCACCGCTCCGCTTCATCAAAGCCTGGCGTTCAGCGATGACGTCTCCTTGCGCGGCAACGGCGGTCGCTCCGATTGCGACGGCGGTGGCGGTGGCGACTAGCACGATACGGATGATCACGAATCCCCCCTTGGGTGGCGTTTGGGCTGCGCCCCGCAGACGGTCGACAACTCGCGGCCCGGGGCATTGGGGCCGATAGGAGTCCAACACCCTGCGCTGGTTTGTTATTCCAGACTGCCAGCCGAAGCGCGCGCTGCCTTCACGAATTCGTGAACACAGTCCGACGGCCTACAGTCTGTGCAGGCGCTGACTTTCCTCGATCGCCGACCACAGCCGTTCGGCCGTCGCCGGCATGTCGATGTGCGGGATTTTGTAGGTCCGCCACAGCGCATCGACGATCGCGTTCATCACGGCCGGGCATGAACCGATGGCGCCGGCCTCGCCCGCGCCTTTGACGCCCAGCGGATTGCTGCGGCAGGGCACGTTGCAGGTCTCGAATGCGAACGACGGCATGGTTTCGGCGCGCGGCAGCGCATAGTCCATCAGCGATGCCGTGAGAAGCTGGCCGGAATCCCGATCGTACACCGTCTGCTCCATCAGTGCCTGGCCGATGCCCTGCACCGCTCCGCCGTGTACCTGACCTTCGAGCAGCAGCGGGTTGAGCGACACGCCGAAATCGTCGACCACGACATAGTTGACGATGCGCGTCGCGCCGGTTGCCGGATCAATCTCCACCTCGGCAATATGCGTGCCGTTGGGATAGGTCGGCGCCGGCGGCGTCCAAGCGTCAGAGGCGTTGAGCTTGTCGGGCGTGGCGTCCGGCCGCTGCGCAAGATCGGCGAATGTCACCACCCGATCGGTGCCGGCGACGCGCACCGCGCCATCGGCAAGCTCGAGGTCGCGCGCGCTCGCCTCCAGCACGTCGGCGGCGAGCGTCTTCAAGGTCTCGGCCAGTTTCGTCGCCGCGCCCGCGACCGAGGCGCCGCCGCACGGGATCGAGCTCGACCCGCCGGTGCCGACGCCGCTCGCGATGCGATCGGTGTCGCCCTGGATCGTTCGCACCCGCTCCGGCGGCACGCCGAGATGATCA
>CAMDEB010000408.1 GCA_945893085.1 Rhodoplanes serenus
GCCGCGATGACGATCACGCACAAGCCCGCGCTCGCGCCGTCTCCGCAACCCCGGCCAGCTCCGACGGCGCGAGCGCTACCGGCCGAACACGCCGCTCAAAGGGGTCCCTGTTGGATGCCGATAAGGGGGCCCGATCCAACGCCGATTGACAGGCGGCCGGGGGGACCGGCTATCCGCTACAAGGCTGCTGTCGAGCCGGGAGATGTCTCGTTGCGCATCGGGCTCCGGGCCGGATCCCGGTCCGCCGAGTTTACCGACCAGCAGCACAAGTCCGTCGCGCTGACGCTCGACCTTTCCTACGTCCTGACCGACGAATGGACATTCGATCTCACACCGGCGGCTCGCATGCGGTGGTACGACGACTACTTCGGGCAGAATCGACGCGACATTCGCGCAGGATTGACTTTGAAGGCCGTCTGGACGCCGGACTGGCTAACCGAACAACAACCTGACGCAAAGATTGAATTTCAGATCAAATTACAAAGGAACGTCTCTACCGTGCCGGATCAGTCGTACAGTCTTTGGGACATCGGCCCCGCCCTCGTCTACTCACAGCGGTTCTAACCTGCACCCGCGTCATGCGACGCCCAATCGATCTCCACATCGACCGATCGTTCGGATCGCGACTTTCGCGTTTGACACATCTTGGACCGCCGTTTGCCGCGGATGACGGCCGCACGCGAGCTTGAACGGGCTGAAGCTGATCCAGCCCCGACGTCACAACGGCGCGGGCGAGGTCGCATTGCATAGGACGATCTCGCGCTCTCTGCTAGGATCGACAATCGAAATATCTTCTGGGCGAGGCGGAAATGACAACAATTCGAGCTTTTTTTCGATTGATCGCACTTCTCGCATTCGCGGCGCTGTTCGCGTCCGATCTCCCGGCGCAGGATTATCCGAACCGGCCCATTCGTTTCGTCGTCGGCTTTCCGCCTGGGGGAAGCGTCGATTTGCTGGCGCGCGCCGTCGCCAATCAGGCCACCAAGACGCTGGGGCAGCCGATCGTGGTCGAGAACCGTGCCGGCGCCAGCACCAACGCAGCATCGGACTCCGTGGCGAAAGAGCGGCCCGACGGCTACACGGTCTTGGTTGCGAGCGACAGCATCGCCATCAACGCGAGCCTGTTCAAGAATCTTTCGTTCAATCCAATCACGAGCTTCGCGCCGGTCACGCTGGCAATCACCTCACCGCAGATTCTGGTGGCGCGGCCGAACTTCGGAGTGAAGACCGTCGACGAATACATCGCCAAGGTGAAGGCCGGCGCCGGTTCGGTCAATGTCGGGCTGACCGGCCGAGGAACCATCGGCCACCTGACGAGCGAAGTGCTCAATCTGAAGCTCGGTGGTTTGAAGGTCACTTACGTGCCGTACAGCGGCGGCGCTCCCGCGGTGCGCGATCTTGTTGGCGGCCACATCGATGCGCTCTATGTGACATTGCCCGCGGTGACCGGCGTGGTGCGCGGCGGCAGCATCGTTGCTGTTGCGGTCTCGTCACCCAAACGTTCCAAGGCGTTTCCGGACGTTCCCACCTTCGCCGAAACCGTGGCCCCCGAAGTCGCGGTGGACAGCTGGCAGGGATTTTTGGTTCCCGCCGGTACGCCCGAGCCGATCGTCGCCAGGCTCAATCGCGAACTGGTCGCAGCGCTGCAGAGCGAGGCGGTCGCGAAGCCGCTTGCCGATCTCGGATTCGAAATCGTTGCCGGCACGCCGGAGGCTTTCGCCGAAACCATCAAGGCGGACGTCAAGCGCTTCGGCGATATCGTGCGGGCCGCCAATATCAGCATTGACTAGCGCGTCTCCTCGGGCACCTGGATGCGGGCGAGCAGTCCATCGACGATGCCGTGAAACCGCTCCCACGGCGCCTCGCGGTCGCTCTGGTTGCGCACCACGATCGAGTTTCCGGCGTAGAATTTCTCGTACAGCATATGGCGGCCGGCGAACTCCGAGCCGACGATATCCCAGGCCAGCTTGTAGAGCTTGTGGCGGTCCACCGCCTCGATCGAGGGCGTCTTCCACCAGCGCTCGAAGCGCTCGCGCAGCGCCGCGTCCGTCACCACGTCGATCGACGCCGGCATCACCAGCGGGTAGCCGCCGAGCAGCGTGCGCAGCATGTCGATGATTTCGGTGTGGTGCTCCTGACACCAGTTGAGCGCCGCGTACATGATGCGGCGGTTGGGCGTGGCGAAGCCTTCCGGCCATGCCTCCCATGCCTCGATCTGGCCGTGCACCAATCCGCCGATCAGCGCCTCGAACGCGGCAAAGCGCCCGAGCGTCTCGCGCACCGCGGGAATCCTGTCGGTGCCGTTGGCCTGGCAGATGCGGCTCGCGAGCCCGACGAAGAGCTCCATCTTCGCCCAGAACCGGATGTTCGAATGATGGTTCTGATAGCAGTTCGCGGGCGTCTCGATGTAGATGCGTCGCGACATCGCGGCGTCGTTGTGCAGGAACACGCGCTCCCACGGAATCTTGACCTGGTCGCACACCAGCACGCTGTCGGTTTCGTCGAAGCGGTACGACAGCGGATAGTCGGCCTCGTGGCGCACCGGATAGGCATAGGGCTGGCGCGACCACAGCGACACGCCCGGCGCATTCAGCGGCAGCGCCGCGGTGATCGCCTCGCTCTTGAGCTTCTCGTCGATCGGCGTGAGGTTGCCGATCAGGATTTCGTCGGCGTAGACGGCGCTGGTGGCGAGCATCTTCATGCCCGACACGGTGACGCCGGAATCGTCCTCGGCGACGACCTGCAGGTTGGGATCGTCGCGATGCTGCCCCGGGAACAGCTCGGCACTCTTGCGCCCGCTCGCCGGGGTGACGGCAAAGCTGAGATAGAGATCGTTGCGTCGCGCGTGCTCGTAGTAGCGCAGCAGGTTGTCGCCAAAGCCGGCATGCAGATTTTCCAGCACCGACGGATTGGTTGCGAGGCCGGTGATCAGGCCGGCGACCTGCTCCGGCGAGCGGCCGATGAATCCGTAGGTCGCGTCCGCCGTCGCCTTGAGCGCGCGCATACGGCGGACAAGGTCGTCGCGGGTGCGGCAGCGCAGCCATTGCAGCGCATAGCGCTCGCCGTTCTCTTCGTATGTGAACAGCTCGCGCTTCGCCGGATCGGCCTTGAGATCGTAGAGGCCGGCGATGGTCTGCGCGCCCTGCCGGAACGCCGGATGCGCGGTGACATCGTCGACCCGCTCGGCGCCGATATAGACGGCGCGGCCGTCACGCATGCGGTCGAGTTTTTCTTTGCCGGTTGCCAGCACGTATTGCCTCCTGACGCCTACCTGCGCACCAGCAACACCGGGTCCGCGGTCTGCGGGATGCGGCGCCACGTGGTGGCGTCGCTCTCCTCGAACCGCCAAGTCTGGCCGCGCGCCGATTTGAGCACCATCTCGCCGCGGTCGATCCGCCACGTCACCGGGCCAAAGCGCGTGACGAAGGCGTCGCACGGCGGCTTCACCTGAATTGCAAAATCGGGTCCGGCCGCGGTGTTCGACAGCGTCAGCGTGCAGATCGTCGTGCCGGCTCCGCGGATGATCGCCCATTCGCCGGTGACCTGCTCGGCGGTGCGCGGCGCCGGACCCGCGGCGCCGGCGTTCTGGATGAAGAGAATGCCCTCGCCGGGTCGCGGCGCTTCGTAGACGCCGCTCTCGACCTCGCTGAACTCCAGCACCGGCTTGCCCGATGCATCGACCAGACGCAGGAAATCGCCCTCGGCGAAGGTCCAGCCGGCGACCTCGCGGATGAAGGGGAACAACGCGGCGCAGCCGCGATCGAACTCCAGCCGCATGCCGGCGGCGTTCGCATCGGCGCGGAACGTGATGGTGCAGAGCTTGTCGCGGTCGGCATTGCTGAACTCCCAGGTGCCGACCAGCGCCTTGGCCGCCTCATTCGGCGCCTGCGCCAACGCCGCATTGCCGCTCAAGGCAAGCAGGCTCAAGACAAGCAGGGCTGACCCGCGGCGCATCACGGCAAATTATCACGCCCGCTTGCTCGGCGGCCACGGGGTTTCCGGCACCGGAGTCAACGGCGGCTTACCGGCGCCCCAGGCGGCGAGATTGTCCACGACAAGCTGCTCCATCTTGGAGCGGGTGTAGACCGTGCTGGAGCCGAGATGCGGGAACAGCACGACGTTGTCCATCTCCAGGTACTCCTTCGGCACCTC
>CAMDEB010000409.1 GCA_945893085.1 Rhodoplanes serenus
GAGAGAGTGTCAGACTATGCTGGCCTAAAGGGAGAATGGTTTTGCTGTCCCCGAACAAGCCACCGTTCCGCGCCGAGCACATCGGCAGCCTGCTGCGTCCGCAAAGCCTGCTCGACCTGCGCGCGAAGCTCACGCGCGGTGAGGCCGACCGCTCCGCGCTCACCGCCGCCGAGGACGCCGCGATCAAGGATGCGCTGGCGTTGCAGCAGCGCGTCGGCTTCAAGTTCGCGACCGACGGCGAGTTCCGCCGCCGCTCCTATCACAGCTATTTCTATCGCCAACTCGGCGAGATCAGCATCGACACCGTAGGCGGCGAGGAGGCGAAGGGCGCGGCCGGCGGCAACCTCAGCCGCGGCGCGCAGCCGCTGGCGCGCATCGGCAGCCGCGTGCAATGGACCAAGCCGATCAACGTCGGCGATTTCAATTTCCTGAAAGCGCACACCCCGCTGACGCCGAAGATCACCATCCCCGGCCCCTGCGCGCTGCACTTCCGCGGCGGCGACGCGGCCGTGCTGGCGAGCGCCTACAAGGACGTCGGCCAGTTCTGGGACGACACCATCGAGGCGTTCGGCAAGGAGCTGAGCGCGCTGGCGCAGGCCGGCTGCACCTACGTCCAGATCGACGAGACCGCGTTCGCCAAGTTCGGCGATCCCGACGTGCAGGCGCAGCTCAAGGCGCGCGGCGACGATTGGAGCGCGCTGATCGACAAGTACATTGCCGTCACCAATCAGATCTTAAGCAACGCGCCGGCGACGTTGCGGATCGGCATGCACCTGTGCCGCGGCAATCGCGGCGGGCACTGGCACGCCGAGGGCAGCTACGATTCCGTGGCCGAGCGGCTGTTCAACGCGCTGAACATCCCGTTCTACTTTCTCGAATACGACTCGCCGCGCTCCGGCACGTTCACACCGCTGCGGCTGGTGCCGCGCCACAAGACCGTCGTGCTCGGCCTGATCTCGACCAAGTCCGGGACCATGGAGGCCAAGGACGAGCTGAAGCGGCGCGTCGAGGACGCGACGCGCTATCTCGACCTGAATTGCCTCGCGGTGAGCCCGCAATGCGGCTTCGCCAGTGTCGACACCGGCAATCCGATCACGCCACAGACGCAGGAGCAGAAGCTCCGGCTGGTGGTGGAGCTGGCGAACGAGCTTTGGGGTAACACATAATTTCTGTCATCACCGGGTCGGCGCGAAGCGCCGAGACCCGGCAATGACAGCGGTAAAAGTCAGGGGCTGGAGGACACGATCATGCGCTGGATATTGGCAACTCTCATTCTTCCGTTCGCGTTGCATTCCACTGCGCTCGCGCAGACCGAACCCTATCCGAACCGCCCGGTGCGGCTGGTGGCGGCGGCAGGGCCCGGCGGCAATCCCGACGTGATGGCGCGGCTGCTGGCGGAGAAGTTCACCAACGCGCTGGGCAAGGCGTTCGTGGTCGAGAACATTCCGGGCGCCGGCGGCGTGGTCGCGGCGAACATGGTCGCCAAGGCTGCGCCCGACGGCCACGTGCTGATGCTCGGCGATTCCGGCGCGCTGGCGATCAACGCGGCGCTCAACCCGAACCTGAGCTACCACCCGGTCAACGACTTCGCGCCGATCACCGCGCTCGCGACCTTGCCGACGATCATGGTGGCGCACCCCTCGGTACCGGCGAACACGCTCGCGGAGTTCATCGCGCTCGCCAAAAAGGAGCCGGGCAAGATGACCTACGGCTCGGCCGGGCCGGGATCGATCCACCACCTCACCATGGCGATCTTCGCCGACCGCGCCGGCATCGATCTGCTGCACGTGCCCTATCGCGGCGGCTCGGCGATGGTGAACGGGCTGCTTGCGGGCGAGATCCAGGCCGGCTGGTCCGGCATTCCCAACGTCATGGAGTTGATCGCGGCCGGTAGGCTGCGCGGCTATTGCATCAGCATTCCGCAGCGCTCGCCGTCGGTGCCGCAGATCCCGACCTGCGACGAACTCGGCCACAAGGGCTTCGACATCGCGACCATGATGGGCCTGCAGGCGCCGGCCGGCGCACCGCAAGCCGTGGTGGCGCGATTGCAGGCGGAAGCGGCGAAGGCGATGCGCGATCCGGCGATGGCGGCGCGCATGAACCAGCTCGGCATGGTGATGCAGGAAAAGGGCACCGCGCACTACGTGCAGTTCATGAAGGACGACATGGAGCGCTACGCCGCCGCAGTCCGCAAATTGAACCTGCAGATCAAGTAGGGTTCATGCCCGCTTGACGGTGCGCTTTGCCTCGGTGCCGCATACCGCGCAGCCGTAGATCACGTCGTCGAGTTCACCTGCTTGACGTCCATTGGCCGCTGGCACTTCGGGCAAACGGGACCATTGATGGCGCTCGTCGGCAACATCGGACCGCGCGAACGCGACATGGCCATCGGGCGGCGTCCTCCGCGTCTTTAGTTCAAAGTCGGCGTTTCGCCCGCGATGGGCTTACGCATCGTCGCCACGGAATCGTTGGCGAGGCGCAGCCAAGTCTCCGCGATGTGCAACAGTATGACCCGCTGTTCGGATGTCCGCACCGTCTGCGCAAGCTCGACGCATTCCTGTGCGCGCTGCCGGTATTCGGATGGCTGGGGCATCGGTTTTTCTTTCATGTCGCTCTCCCCGTATTTCTCAAAGCATAAACGTCCTGGAAGCAGTTCACAACAGTATTTGACATACGAATACATATAATTACTGGGGATTTCACAACATTTCCAGAATAGTTTGCATTTTACCGAAATCAATTACTTGTTGTCTTATGAGTTTTATTGGCTATCGCCGCCTAGGAACCAAACCAGGAGTTCGCTGTTAGAAGCGAGAAGTGAGTGTTAGCCGACAATATCTGAGAATGAGTAGTTGACTAATTTTTGGCGCTTCCCATAATCCACTCATCAGCCTGAGGAGGGGCTCATGTCCAACGCGGAACTGACACGCGACGAACGCCTGCAAATCATGTTGTCGCCTGAGGAATTGGCGGCGGTCGACGACTTCCGCTTCACGCAGCGGATGCCGAGCCGGGCCGCGGCCGTGCGCGACCTGCTGCGGCTGGGACTGGCTTCGGTCGGGCTCAAACCGGCGACGCCCGGTACCAAATCGGCGTCGTTCGGGGTGATCGATACCGCGGCGACCGATGGGGCCAACAGCGGGAACGGCCGGAAGTCGCCAAAGGCCTAGTTCAGCTCGATCTTTGCCGCCGCCACGGCCCGCCGCATCCGCGCCAGTTCGCGCGCGATCTCGGCTTTGAATGCCTCCGGCGAATTGCCAATCACGATGGCCTGCTGGCCGGCAAGCCGGTTGCGCACGTCGGGCATGGCCAGCACGCGCACCAGCGCCTGGTTGAGCCGGTTGACGATCGCGGGGGGCAAGTCCTTCGGCCCGATCAGCCCGAAGAACGCCATCCAGTTGATGTCATCCAATCCCAACTCGCCGAAGGTCGGAACGTTGGGCAGCGCCTCGGCGCGCTTGATCCCCGACACGCCAAGCGCGCGCAGCCGTCCGTCCTGCACCAGAGCCAGCGAGGTCGGCAGATTGTCGTAGATCACCTGGACCTGTCCGCCGACCGCATCGTTGAGCGCCGGACCCATGCCGCGATAGGGCACGTGCAGCAGATCGGTCCCGGTCGCGAGCTTGAACTGCTCGCCGAGCAGATGGCTGACCGAGCCGTGCCCGGGCGAGGCGTAGCTGAGCTTCCCGGGCTGCGACTTCGCCAGCGCGATGAGTTCCATCATGTTGTTGGCCCGCACCGCCGGATGCACCGACATGATGTTGGGCGTCGCCGCGATATTGCCGATCGGCGTGAGATCGGTGAGCACGTCGAACGGCAGGTTCTTGTAGGCCGCCGGGTTGATCGCCAGCGTCGAGGCGGTGCCCATGCCGATGGTGTAGCCGTCCGGCTGGGCCTTCGCGATCGCCGCGGTGCCGATCGAGCCGCCGGCGCCGACACGGTTGTCGACCACCACGGTCTGGCCGAGCACCTGGCGCAGCCCGTCGGCGATGACGCGCCCGACCACGTCGGTGGTGCCGCCGGCCGCGAACGGCACGATCATGGTGACGGTCTTGTTGGGATAGGCATCCTGCGCGCGCGACGGCGATGAAATCGCGATGAGCGCCGCGCCCAATGCCGCCGCGATGAAGGTCCCTA
>CAMDEB010000410.1 GCA_945893085.1 Rhodoplanes serenus
GGATTCCGAAACGACAATGCCGAGTTCCTCCTTCAGTTCCCGGATCAGCGTTTGCTCGGGCCGCTCGCCGGCCTCGATCTTGCCGCCGGGGAATTCCCACAGGCCTGCCATCGTCTTGCCGGCCGGGCGTTCCGCGAGCAGGACGCGCCCATCGGCATCGATCAGGGCGCAAGCGGCGACGAGTACCAGTTTGACGCTCACGGCCCAGCCTCGAACTTATGCAAACTGCGGTTAAGGACGGCTCAACCGAATGGCTTTGACTTTCGACATTATTGAGTTGGTTAACAAGCCGTTAACGCCGCCGGTCCGCGATCACGAACGGTAGTCGCCGTTGATCGCGACATACTCCTTGGTGAGGTCGCAGGTCAGCACCCGGTCCTTGCCGCGGCCGAGGCCGAGCGCGACCTTGAGCGAGATGTTCGGCGACTTCATCGCCTCCGACACCTTGGCCTCGTCATAGGCGGGATCGCGCGCGCCCTTGTGCGCCACCCGGATGCCGCCGAACCAGATCGACAGCCTGTCGCGGTCGGCGGGCTCGCCGGCCTTGCCGACCGCCATGACGACGCGGCCCCAGTTGGCGTCCTCGCCGGCGATCGCGGTCTTCACCAGCGGCGAGTTGGCGATCGACATCGCGATCCGGCGCGCGGACTGCTTCGACACCGCGCCTTCGACTTCGATCTCGACCAGCTTGCGCGCGCCTTCGCCGTCGCGCGCCACCTGCTCGGCCAGATCGCACAGCACCATCTGCAGCGCGGTCCTGAAACCGCGCAGGCGCGGATCGTTGGGCTTGGAAATCTTCGGCGCGCCGCGCGCGGCAGCAGTGCCGGTCGCAAACGCCATCAGCGTGTCGGAGGTCGAGGTGTCGCCGTCGATGGTGACGGCGTTGAAGCTGTCGGTGACGCCGTCGCTGAGCAGTTTTTGCAGCACGCGCGCCGAGATCGGCGCATCGGTGAACACGAACGAGAGCATCGTCGCCATGTCCGGCGCGATCATGCCGGCGCCCTTGGCGATGCCGTTGATCGTGACCGTGGCCTTGCCGATGCTGGTCTTCGCCGTCGCGACCTTCGGAAACGTGTCGGTGGTCATGATCGCCTTCGCCGCGTCGAGCCACGGCTCCGGCTTCGCCGCGACGACCATCCCCTCCATAACGCCGTCAAAGGCTTTGGCGTTGAGTGGCTCGCCGATCACGCCGGTCGAGGCGAGGAAAATGTCGTTCGGCTTACAGCCGATGGCGCGCGCGGCGATCACCGCGGTGAACTTGCAGGCTTGCCGGCCGGACTTGCCGGTGAAGGCATTGGCGTTGCCCGAGTTGACCACCAGCGCGCGCGGCTTCGCGCCCTTGAGCTTGGCGCGGCACCATTCGACCGGCGCGGACGGGCATTTGGACTTGGTGAACACGCCCGCGGCCACGGTGCCGGCATCGAGCACGATCAGCAGCACGTCGGTGCGGTTGGCGTATTTGATGCCGGCCGCGGCGGTGGCGAGCTTGACGCCGGCGATCGCCGGCATGTCGGGGACGTTCACTGGGGCGAGGGGGGAGACTTTGGTGGTGTTGGCCATGATGCACACTGTCATTGCCGGGCATAGCCGTCGAAGACGGCGTCGCTTCGCTCGCCTATGACCCGGCAATCCATCGACAAGGCGATTAGCGAAGCGGGGATGGATGCGCGGGTCAAGCCCGCGCATGACAGCCTGTGCGCGCCTACTTCTTCTCTTCCGGCTTATCCAGCCGTTCGACCTTGCCGCCTTCGCGCAGCTTGGTGACGAAGTCGGCCTGGGCCTTGCGCGTCACGTAGGTCTCGACCTGCTCCTTGACCTTCTCGAACTCCGGCGCCGGCTTGCTGCGCTTGTCCTCGACCTTGATGACATGCCAGCCGAACTGCGATTTGACCGGATCGGAGAGTTGGCCCTTGTCGAGCTTGAAGGCCACCTCGGCGAACTCCGGCACCATCTGCTCCTTGGTGAAGTAGCCGAGATCGCCGCCCTGGGCCGCGGCGCCCGGGTCCTTCGACTTTTCCGTGGCGATGGCGGCGAAGTCGCCGCCCTTCTTGAGCTCGGCGAGGATCGCCTTGGCTTCGTCCTCGGTCGGCACCAGGATGTGGCTGGCGCGCACCTCCTGCTCGTTCGACATCTGCTTGACGGCGTCGTCGTAGACCGCGCGCAACGCCTGGTCGGTGACCGCGGCCTTGCCTTCCGCCTGCAGCAGCGACTCCATCAGCAGCTTGTTGCGGATGAAGGCGAGGCGCCGCTTGAAATCGGGCGTGTCGATGACTTTCTTGTCCTCGGCGGCCTTGGCGACCAGGATCACGTCGGTGAGATAGGCGATCAGGTAGTCGCGCTTGGCCTCGCCGGCCATCTGCGGCGGCGCGTTCTGGCCGAGGTCCTCCTCGGCGAGCGCGAGATCGCTCTGCCTGATCTCGATGCCGTTGACCTTGGCGACCACCGGGTCGGCATCCTGCGACCACGCCGGCGCGGCCGGCTGCAACAGCAGGAAGGCGGCCGCGGCGATCGCGCCGAGCACGCCCACGCGCCGGCTGGACGCGGTGCGCGTCGAAGCGAGGCGGGTCTCGAGAAGGGTGGTCATGGCGGGATCCTTGGGGTCCTGGCGGGGTCCGCCGGTGGGCGGAGGGCGGCGACTTGTCGCGCAATCGGTGGTGGTTGGCAACGGCAGAATGGGCTTGGCTTTTAACGAGACCGTGAACGAAAGCCGCCAATTGACAAGGCTTGGACCCCCTCCTATGTCTCGAACACCGCGCGGCCCCGGTTCATGCTGCTATCCCGTTGCAATTGCCCGAAAAGTACCGCATTCCCGCCGGCTTGCCACGCGCGGCTCGCTCTGTCCGGTGACAAGGTAAGGACTTGACCGAATGATCGGCGCCGTTGCCCGCAAATTCTTTGGTTCCGCCAACGATCGGCGCATCCGCAAGTACCAGCCGCGGGTCGACGAGATCAACGCGCTGGAGCCGGAAATCGCGGCGCTGTCCGACGACGCCTTGCGCGCCCGCACCGAGGCGTTCCGCAAGGAGCTCGCCGAAGGCAAGTCGCTCGACGACATCCTGGTGCCGGCGTTCGCGACCGTGCGCGAAGGCGCCAAGCGCGCGATCGGCCAGCGGCACTTCGACGTCCAGATGATCGGCGGCATGATCCTGCACGAAGGCCGGATCTCCGAGATGAAGACCGGCGAAGGCAAGACGCTGGTCGCGACGCTCGCGGTCTATCTCAACGCGCTTGCCGGCCGCGGTGTCCACGTCGTCACCGTCAACGACTATCTGGCCAAGCGCGACTCCGAGTGGATGGGCCAGATCTACAAGTTCCTCGGCCTCACCGTCGGCGTCATCGTGCACGGCCTCGACGACGAGGAGCGCAAGAGGGCCTACGACTGCGACGTCACCTACGGCACCAACAACGAGCTCGGCTTCGACTATCTGCGCGACAACATGAAGTACCGGCTCGAGGACATGGTGCAGCGCGGCCACATCTACGCCATCGTCGACGAGGTCGACTCGATCCTGATCGACGAGGCGCGCACGCCGCTGATCATCTCCGGTCCGCTCGACGACCGTTCGGATTTCTACAACACCATCGACAAGTACATCCCTATCCTCGACAAGACCGACTACGAGGTCGACGAGAAGCAGCGCGCGGTGTCGCTGACCGAGGTCGGCATGGAAAAGATGGAGCAGCGGCTGAAGGAGGCCGGTCTGCTCAAGTCGGATTCGCTCTATGACGTCGAGAACGTCTCGGTCGTGCACCACATCAACCAGGCTCTGCGCGCGCACAAGCTGTTCCAGCGCGACAAGGACTACATCGTGCGCAACGACGAGGTCGTCATCATCGACGAGTTCACCGGCCGCATGATGCCGGGCCGGCGGTTCTCGGAAGGTCTGCACCAGGCGCTCGAGGCCAAGGAGCACCAGACCATCCAGCCGGAGAACCAGACGCTGGCCTCGATCACGTTCCAGAACTACTTCCGCATGTACGAGAAGCTGTCCGGCATGACCGGCACGGCGCTCACGGAAGCCGACGAGTTCATGGACATCTACAACCTCGAAGTCGTCGAGGTTCCGACCAACCTGCCGATGATCCGCGACGACCAGGACGACGAGGTCTATCGCACCAACGCGGAAAAATAC
>CAMDEB010000411.1 GCA_945893085.1 Rhodoplanes serenus
CAGCACCAGCATGCGCACGCTGGTCAGGTGGTCGAACAGCTCGCGGAAAAACACCACCCCCAGGCCGCGCCAGGGAGAACCTTCACGCTGCGGCATGTTGCGTCCTCTGATCCTGGAAGTAGCGGTTGTAGATGGCGTCGAGGCTCGGCTCCTCGACCGAGAGCCGCCGCAACGCGCCGCCGGCATTGACCACGGCGGTGGCGGCCTGCGGGCGCACGTCGCCCTCCGCGAGCAGGCGGAAGCGGCCGGGGCCCACCGCCTCGACCGCGCGCACGCCCGGCACGGTCGCAAGCTTCTCGGCGAGATTCTGGCCGTCGGCCTCGACCTCGACGTGATAGCCGCCGCCGAGCACCTGGCGCGCCAGCTCCGGCACGGTGCCGATCAGCGCGATCCGCCCCTCGTTGAACAGCGCCACCCGGTCGCACACGCTCTGCACGCGCTCGAGCAGATGCGAGGACAGCAGCACCGCGACGCCATCGCGCTTGAGCCCGCGGATGCTGTCCAACAGCTCGGACGTGGCCTGCGGATCGAGGCCCGAGGTCGGCTCATCGAGGATAGCGATGGAGACGTCCTTCATCAGGATTTCCGCCAGGCCCAGCCGCTGCCGCATGCCGCGGGAATACGTGCCGACGCGGTGTTGCCCGACATCGCCGAGGCCGATGCGGTCGAGCGCGGTTTGGATCCGCTTGGTCCGTTCGGCGGTCGGGATTCCGATCAGCGCCGCCGTGTAGCGCAGATTGTCGATGGCGGTCATGTGATCGTAGAACCCGACGGTATCGGGCAGATAGCCGACCAGGCGCTTGACCTGAAGCGGCTCGCGCACCGGATCGTAGCCCTGCACGCGAACCGTGCCGCTGGTCACTTCGGTGAGCCCGAGCATCATCAGGATCGTGGTGGTCTTGCCGGCGCCGTTCGGCCCCAGCAACCCGAAGATTTCGCCGCGCCCGACCGAGAACGAGATGCCGTCCACCGCGGTGGCGGTCCCGTAACGCTTGGTCAGGTCACGCGTCTCGATGACGGTGTCGCTCATCGCCGTCCGAACCTGGCGACCGCACCCACCATGATCAGCAGCGCGATGGCGATGATGCCGGCGCCGACGATGCCCCAGATGGTCGAGGTCGCAACCGCAATGCGGAACTGGGTCGAGGCGTTTTCGCCGCGCGCGGCGACGTTGAAGGTCGGCGCGTAGTCGCCGGCGATCGCCTTCTCCGGCGGCGTCACCAAGGCCTGAACCTCTTTGTTCTGGCCCGGCGCGATGCGGTCGATGGTCTTCGGCTCGAAGGTGATCTTCCAGCCGTTCGGCGCCGTGCTGGAAAGCTCGATCTCGTCGGCCGGCGCAGTGCCGGTGTTGGTGACGACGATCGGGATCGTGGTTTCCTTGCCGGCCTCGGAGCGGCCGCTGACGATGCCGTCGCGGCCGGCCAGTGCGAGCCGCGGCTGACCGGCGATCTCGAGCGCCACCTTGGCTTCGGCACTGGCGTCCTCGGCGGAGGCCTTCACCGTGACCGGATAGGTGTCGGCGCCCACCGTGCTCGGCGGCCGCACCTTGAGCTTCACGCTCTTCGACTGGCCGGCCTCGACCGGGATCGAGCTCAGCTCCTGCGAGCCGTACTGTTCGGTGAACGTCGCCTCGAAATTCTGCGGCGCCTGCGCCGAGAGGCTGATGACCAAGTTGCGGCCGCTGTCGTTCTTGACGTTGAGCTGATACTCGAAGCTCGACTTCGCGGTGCCGCGCAGCGAGGGAAGCTGCGGCTCGAGCGTGAGCTTGGCCGGCAGGTCCTTGGCGAGCGTCACGGCGAGCGGCAGGCTCACCTGGGTGGTGTCGCCCTTGGCGGCGACGGTGAGGTTCTGGGTGCCGATCGCGGCATCCGCCGGCACGTCGAGCCGAAGCTGCAGGGAGGTGCTGTTGTTGGTCGCGGCCATGACCGCGGCGACCGGCTGACCGCCGCCGAGCAGCGTCACGGTCCAGCCCGCCGGCGCCCCGGACACCGTCAGCCCCAGCCGCTCGGGCGGCAAGGCGTAGTTCTGCAGCCGCAGGCTGATGGTCGAGGTGGTGCCGGGCCGCACCGTCACGGCCGGATAATCGGCCAGCAGAAACAGCCCCTTCACGCCGACAGGCGCCTCCTGGGCGCCGGCCGGCAGGGCCGCCGCAAGGGCCAGAACTACAGAGAACACAACAGTCCGAAATCGCATGGCGTTATCTCCCGTCGCGATGTTTCATTAAGCGTGGAAAGGCCCCTGTCCCTGCACCACCGCCCCGAGAGGGGCTCAAGCGCAGGGGCCTTCCCTTCGCTCGATTAATTCTGGCGCAACAAGATGGGATTTACCCCGGTCTTGGCAAGGCTTTTGAAAGCAAAAAATCGCAAGCACAGGCCGGAAATGGCGCCGCTTCTAGACCCGGAGCACGGTCGGCCAGTCGACCTCGTCCTCCGGCAGGACCCAGGGCTCCTGAAGCGCAGCCGCCGTCCACTCCGCCCAGGCCGGCAAGGCCATGACGGCGGCCATATAGGCCCGGGCCGCGCCGCCGACCTCGACCGCATAGGTGTGGAAGCGCGAAACCACCGGGGCGTACATGGCATCCGCTGCGCCGAAGGTCCCAAACAGGAACGGCCCGCCCGCCCCGAAGCGGGCGCGACAATCTGTCCACATGGCGTCGATGCGCTGAATATTGGCCAAAACCTCCGGCGTCGGCTCGCGCGGCTTCACCGGCCGCCAGAGATTCATCGGGTAAAGCCGGCGCAGCGGCACGAACCCGGCGTGCATCTCCGAGGCGATCGCCCGGGCGTGCGCCCGCGCCGCCGGATCGGCCGGCCACAGCCGTGCCGCCGGAAACTTCTCGGCGAGATACTCCAGGATCGCCAGCGACTCCCAGACCTGGACGGCGTTGCCGCCGTCGCCGTCGACCAGAGCCGGCACCTTGCCGGTGCCGGAGATTTTCGACAGCCGCTGCTTGAAGTCCGGCGCGTTCAGCGAAATCACCACCTCATCGAAGGCGATGCCTGCGGCCTTCATGGCGATCCAGGGACGGAACGACCACGACGAGTAGTTCTTGTTGCCGATGACCAGCGTCAGCGCCACGCCGCCCTCCTCTCTTGCTGCCGGGCTAAGCTTCAGAACGAAGCGCCAGCGGGCGCAAGCGAATTCCGCTGATCGGTCGGATCAACCGCTCAAATATCAATGACGGGTCAGTCGCGTTCGCTGCAACCTTTCGTGCGCTTGCGCAGATTTGCAGCGGGATGCACACTCTTTGCCGCTCCCACGAAGCGAGGTCCGACATGGCTCGTGCGCAATCAGCGAAACCGATCGTGATCGCTTTCTTGGGATTGTTGGCATTCGGCTCTCCCCTTGTCGCTCAGGACTATCCGGCCAAACCGATCCGGATCCTGGCCGGCGCCGCCCCGGGCGGCCTGATTGATCTTTTCGCTCGAACCTTCGCGCAGAAGCTGCAGGAGCGCAGCGGCCAACCGGTGCTCGTGGAAAACAACTCGGTCGCGACCGGCACGATCGCAGCCGACCTGGTCGCGAAATCGGCGCCGGACGGATACACGCTGCTGATGGGCCATCCTGCGAACGTGACCATCTGGCCGATCCTCAATCCAAAGCTGGCCTACGATCCGCGCAAGGACTTTGCACCCGTCGCTCTTGCCGGCAGGGCGGCCAACCTGCTGCTGGTGCCCAAGGCCTCTCCCATCAATTCCGTGAAAGAACTGATTGCGCTGGCAAAATCCAAGCCGGGCGCGCTGACTTATGCATCGCAAGGCCTGGGAAGCTCGGCGCATATGGCGACCGAGCAATTCAAGCTGGTGGCCGGGATCGATGCGATCCACGTCCCGTATCGCGGATCGACGCCGGCGGTTGCCGATCTGATCGCCGGCCAGGTCTCGATGATGATCGACACCGTTCCGTTCAACCTGGCGCAAGTCCGCGCCGGCAATCTGCGCGCGCTGGCGGTCGCCTCGGACCAGCGCGCCCCGGTGCTACCGGACGTTCCGACGATGGCGGAAGCCGGCGTGCCCGACGTTCAGGGTGGACTTTGGCTCGCCCTGTTCGCACCGGCCCATACGCCGCCCGCGGTCATCGCCTACTTGAACAAACAGGCCCAGGACATCTTCGCGTTGCCCGACGTGC
>CAMDEB010000412.1 GCA_945893085.1 Rhodoplanes serenus
CGATGTTCTGCCGCTCGATGACTACAGCCTGCGCAGGGCTTATGCGACTGCGTTTAAGAAGCGCACGCTCCCCTCGCCGCAAGCCCTTGAAAAGGCTGGCGAGAAATGGCGGCCCTACCGCACTGTAGCGTGTTGGTATCTATGGCGGATACTAGACATAGCGTAGTCACTGTCCTTTTTTGAACAGTGTGGATGACCGGCAATGGGCATATAGTGCGCCCGCGCGTCGTAGCGCGGAAGGGGGGGTCATCATGGCCAAGAAAGCTCTGCACGCCTTTGACCCCCAGGCGTTTCTCGCCACCGTGAGTCAGGGTCGCAGCGTGGCGGACTATCGCAAGGGCAATGTCGTCTTTCAGCAGGCGAGTCCGGCCGACGCCGTCTTCTATGTCCAGAAGGGCAAGATCAAGATCTCCGTCGCGTCCAAGCAAGGCAAGGAAGCGGTCGTGGCGCTCCTGGGACAGGGCGAGTTCTTCGGCGAGGGATGTTTGATCGGCCAGCCCCTGCGCCTGGCCACGGCCAAGGCCATGACCGACAGCGAGGTCATGCGCGTCGGCAAGGCCGAGATGATTCGCGTGCTCCACGCCGAACCCTCCTTTGGCGAGCTGTTCATCGCCCATCTGCTGACCCGCAACAGCCGCGTCGAGGAGGACCTGGTCGACCAGCTCTTCAATTCGAGCGAAAAGCGGCTGGCCCGGACCCTGCTGCTGCTGGCCAACTTCGGCAAGGACGGCGGCCCGCAACCCATCACGACCCCGATGAGCCAGGAAACGCTGGCCGAGATCATCGGCACCACGCGTCCGCGCGTCAGCCATTTCATGAACAAGTTCAGGAAATTGGGCTTCATCCACTACAACGGCCACCTGCAGATCCACAGCTCCCTGCTGACCGTCCTGCTGCGCGACGACGCCTGAAAGAGTCACCGCGACTTCTTCGGAAGTGGTCAATAGAGGACAGACTCTCGGGGCCTCCGACTGCCACGGTGTGTCGGGTACCGAACAGAGACAAGGAGATGCTTCGCGGTACCCGAGCAAGGGGGCCCACCATGTTGCATCTCGTCGACTCCGCCGCCTCGCCAGCCGTCTCTCAAACGGATGAAGAAACCCATCGTCTCGCGCATGTAAGGCGCTACGAGATCCTCGATACGCCGCCCGAGGTGGCGTTCGACCGCATCACGGCGATGGCCGCCGATCTCTTCGACGCGCCGATCGCCATCATCAGCTTCCTCGACCGCGACCGCCTCTGGTTCAAATCGCACCACGGCCTTGACGAGACGGAAGTCCGCTGGGGCCAAGGCACCGCCCTCTCCACCATGCAGACGATGATCCGGAGCGAGTTCGGACCGGGCTTTTTCGCCAGCGCGCCGCTCACCACGCATGGCGGACACGACCTGGGAACGCTCTGCGTGATCGACCACGAACCGCGACAGGCCGACGAGCAACAGCTTCGCCATCTCGCGACCCTGGCCGCGCTGGTCGTGGACCGGCTGGAATTGCGCTTGACCGCTCGCCGCGCCGCCGCGCGGGCCGAGATCCTGGCCAGCGAGATCGACCACCGCGCCATGAACAGCCTGCAGCTGATCGCGAGCCTGCTGCACCTGCAGAGCCGGGCCGTGCAGGCCCCCGAGACCTCCCAACAGCTCACGATCGCCGCCAATCGCGTCCTGGCCGTGGCGCGCGTGCATCGGAATTTCTCCGCCGACGAGACCGCCGAGCGCGTCCCGATCCTGGCCTATCTGCGCCGGCTGTGCGGCGAACTCGCGGACAGTCTCGCCATCGAGATTCACGTCGAGGGAAGCGAATCCAGCGTGCCGACCAAGCAGATCCTGGCGATCGGCCTGGTGGTGAACGAGCTCACGACCAACGCCAAGAAACACGGCGCCGAACCGATCAAGGTCACCTTCAAGCAGGGCACGCCGGGGCACTACGAGCTTTGCGTGCTCGACGAAGGCAAAGGCCTGCCGGAGGGATTCACGCTGGACGAAGAACGAGAAGGTGCCGGTCTCGGCATCAAGGTGGTGAAGGCGCTGGTGGCGCAACTCGAGGGCCACCTTCTCGCCACCGCCAATCCGGCCGGACGCGGCGCCTGCTTCACCGTCATCTTCCCCTACGAGACAGTGGAAGCCGACGCCATCGCGCGCCTCCAGGGGTAAAGAGCTGTTCATCCGTGCCACTGGAGTGCCGAGATGTTCCTGATGTTCCGCCTCGGCCGCCCCGACGTGCTGCCGCTCGACGACTACAGCTTGCGCAAGGCCTATACGAAGGCTTTCCGGAAGCGCGCGCAGCCCTACCGCTCGGTGGCGAGCTGATACCAGTGGCGGGCGCTGGAGCAGGCATAAACGCCGGACGATGCCAAGCCGCTACCCAAACAGGCGCTCAAGCAATTCGTCGCGGTCGACCTTCAGGTGTGAAGCGATGTCGGTGAGAATTTAAGCGAGCGTGCCGACTTTCAAAGGATCATGAGCCGGGATCGTTACATGATGCTGTTCGGTCCCATCGCAGGTAAGCCTTATGTGGCTTCCAGACTGTCGAACGACCCGATACCCAACGCGGCTGAGCGCCCTCGCCAACAATAAGCCGGAGAGATCGCGCGGCAATTTCATGCGGCGATGACTTCGTCCTTCACGAAATGCAACCGGATCAATTTGGGCGCCGTGCCGGCGTCGAAATGGCATTGCACCGCATCCCGCACGCGCGCATGCAACTCGCTTGCCGAATCGGCTTGTGTGAAAATCGACTCACCAATGGCCCGAGCCGAGTATCCACCTTCCGGTGCCTCTTCGACGACAAAGATGATCTCGGTCATTCTGCTGCTCCCGTAGCCTTTCATTATGTCAGGAAATTTGTTGCTACGCACGGTTTGCGGCGTAATGACCGCGCTCGCCACTGGAGTGACACATCAGCCGTGACATAATCGGCGCATGGCTCTTCCGTTTTCCAATACCGTCGACCGCACGCTGGAACGCCTGCGGACCGCCTTCATCGACACCGCCCGCGGCGCCCGCGAGGCGGTGGGCGCGCCGCTGCGCCCCGACCTGCCCGACGACGACATCCCGCGCCTGAAAGGCCGCATCGATGCCTGCCTGGCGGGCAAGGGCGGCGAGACGGCGCGACGCGGCCGCGCCGCCGAACTGGGGCAGGCCTACCTCTCGCTCTCGGCCGCGGGCCGCAAGAAATTCCTGCTGACGCTGGCCCACGATTACGGCCTGCCGCGCGAGGCGGCGATGGCCGCCGTCGAGCGCTGGCGCGCCGCCAAGGAGCCGGCGCGGGCCTTGCGCCGGGCGCTGGAGCCGCCGGCGGTGCGGCTGCTGCGCGAATTCGTGGGCGTGCCGCAGGGCGTGAAGTTCGTCGTCGACCTCCGCGCCGAACTGCTGGCGCTCGGCCGCAGCGATGCCGCCGCCCGTGCCTTGAGCGAAGACCTGCGGCCCCTGCTCGGCGCCTGGTTCGATGTCGGCTTCCTCGACCTGGTGCGAATTGACTGGCGCTCTCCCGCCATGCTCCTGGAGAAGCTGACCGCCTACGAGGCCGTCCACGCCATCCGGTCATGGCGAGACCTTAAGAACCGGCTCGATTCCGACCGGCGCTGCTTTGCCTTTTTCCATCCGCGCATGCCTGACGAGCCGCTGATCTTCGTCGAGGTCGCCCTCGTGGCGGGCCTCGCCGGCCACGTGCAGAGCCTGCTCGACGCCCGCGCCGAGACGAGCGATCCGGGCGATGCCAACACTGCCATCTTCTATTCCATCTCCAACTGCCAGCAGGGCCTGGCCGGCATCAGCTTCGGCAACTTCCTGATCAAGCGCGTGGCCAACCAGCTCACGCAGGAGATGCCGAGGGTCAAGGAGTTCGCCACCCTGTCGCCCATCCCGGGCCTGCGCCAGCACATCGACGGCCGCCTCAAGAACGAGGGTGACGACGCGCTGACCCAGGGCGAGATCGCCTCGCTGCTGCCGGTGATCGGCGAGGCTCGCGGCGCGGCAGCGGTGCGCAAACTGCTCGACCAGCCGAGCTGGTGGGAAGTACCGGCGATCAACAAGGCGCTCCGGCCCATCCTGTCGCGGCTGGCCGCGCATTTCCTGATGACGGCCGACGACAAAGGCCGGGCACTCGACCGCGTGGCGCATTTCCA
>CAMDEB010000413.1 GCA_945893085.1 Rhodoplanes serenus
TGATCGAGCGACACGGTACCAAAGAGGCGATGTCGGTTGGCGTCGGCGGCAATTTTTCCGGGCACGGAGAGATACAAGCCGCGCTTCTGCGTCATCTTGGCTTGAGAGCCGGGCATCTCTTTGTCGATGTCGGCTGTGGCAGCGGACGACTTGCGAGCGCCGTCGGCAAAATGGAAGGCATCCGCTACATCGGATCGGACGTGGTTCCTGAGTATCTCGAATATGCAAAATCTCTGACGCCGCCTGAATTCGAATTCCATCTGGTCGAAGGCCTCTCAATTCCGGCACCCGATGGCGTTGCTGATTTTGTGACCTTTTTCTCGGTCATGACTCACCTCCATCATCATGAGAGCTTCATCTATCTGCGGGAGGCGGCACGCGTCCTCAAGCCGGGCGGCTTGGCCATCGTTTCATTCCTGGAGGTTCTCAATCCAACGTTGGAATGGCACTTAGACGACACGGTGACCAATTATGAGCAGGGCGGGCTCGGACACCTGAATGCATTTATCGAAGAACCCGTCATGCGGCTCTGGGCCAAGAAAGTCGGCTTGAAAACCCTTGAGGTCTTCCACGCCGGCACCAATTTTGTTCCCTTGACGAGCCCCATCCATTTCGATGACGGACAGGTATTTACTGACCGGGTCGATGTCGGGCAGTCGGTGGCCGTATTGCAACGCTAGAGCTTGCCGCGCCGGACAGCGCGGAGCAGGACCGCAATCTCAGGCAATGAGATCCGTCGGTCCCTGAATTTTGGCGACCCCGGCTGGATTCGAACCAGCGACCCTCAGCTTAGAAGGCTGATGCTCTATCCAACTGAGCTACGGGGTCTTGCGCCATTCCGCCGGTTCATTTAGCGCGCCCGGCGCGTCGAGAATAGAGCAGCCGGCGGCGCCCGGGACGCCGGCCGGCGCCCCGTCCACATCTTCGTGCGGCGGAATCCCGCGTCGCATCAAGCGGATAAGGCCCTTGCCGGTCCGCCACGGCTTCGACACGATTTGGGATTGTGCTTGGCAGGTCACCCCTTCGGGATTCTTGCTGAGGGAGAAGGCGGGTTTCTCGCCGGAGGGGGAGGAGGAAATCAGTCCATGCGCGTCCAGATTCGCGTCGGCCTCGTCGCCGCGCTCGTCACCATTGCGTCTTTTTCATTCTCGGCTTTTGCCGCCGACAAGGCCTACCAGCGTGACGATCTCGCGGACGCCGCGATCAAGCTCGAAGCGCAGATCAAGACCGACGCCGGTCCGGTGGCGAAGCCGCTCGCTCAGCTTCGCCGCGAGGCCGATGCCGCGTTCCAGAAGAACGACGTGCGCGGCGGCATGGTGCTGCTCGGCCAGATCGTGGCGACGGCGCCGGACGAGAGCGCGAACTGGCTCCGTCTCGCGCGCGCGGTGGCGCAGCTTCGCGCCGCCACCGAGCGCGAGCGCGCGGTGCTGCTGGAGCGCGCCGGCACCGCCGCCTACATCGCCTATCAGCGCGCCGGCAATCGCAATGAGGAATCCGACAGTCTCGCCATCGTCGGCCGCAGTTTTGGCGACCGGAAAATCTGGCGTCCGGCGCTCGACGCGCTCCGCCTGTCGCTGGAGCTGCGCGAGGTGGCCGACGTGCGCGTGCTCTACGAGCGCATGCGCGGGGACCACGGTTTCCGCCTGCTCGACTACTCGGTCGATGCCGACGCCGCGTCGCCGCGCGCCTGCTTCCAGTTCTCCGAGGAGTTGCCGGGCAAGCGCGCCGACTTCTCGCCGTTCGTCGCTGTCGCCGGCGTCGACAATCCGGCGATCTCGTCGGAGGAGAAGCAGCTCTGCGTCGAAGGGCTCAAGCACGGCGAGCGCTATGCCGTGACCTTGCGCGCCGGCCTGCCGTCGACCGTCAAGGAGACGCTGGCGCAGTCGGCGAACCTCACCGTCTACGTGCGCGACCGCAAGCCGCTGGTGCGCTTCTCCGCCAAGGCCTATGTGCTGCCGCGCACCGGCCAGAGCGGCATCCCGGTGGTCACCGTCAACACCAAGGCGGTGGCGATCGAGATCCACCGCATCGGCGATCGCAACCTGATCGACACCGTGCTGGGCAGCGATTTCCAGCGCAACCTCGACCGCCATGACATCGAGCGGCTGACCGAGAGCCGCGGCTTCAAGGTGTGGACCGGCGAACTGGCGGTCGAGACGCCGCTGAACGCCGAGGTCACCACCGCGTTCCCGGTCGATCAGGCGGTCGGCAATCTCGCGCCCGGCGTCTATGTGATGACCGCCGAGGAGGCGAGTGCGAAGGGCGAGAGCTACCGGTCGGTCGCGACCCAGTGGTTCATCGTCTCCGATCTCGGGCTCGCGGCCTATTCGGGCAACGATGGCATCAACGTGTTCGTCAATTCGCTGGCGACGACCGAGCCGAGGGGCCAGGTCGAAGTGCGGTTGATGTCGCGCGGCAACGAGATCCTCAGCACCAAGCGGACCGATGCGACCGGCCGCGTCCAGTTCGAGGCCGGGCTGGCGCGCGGCGAGGGCGCGATGTCGCCCGCCATGCTGGTCGCCTCGGAGCCGAAGGGCGACTACGCCTTCCTCAGCCTGAAGACGCCGGCGTTCGATCTGTCCGACCGCGGCGTCAGCGGACGCGCGGTGCCGGCCGGGCTCGACGCCTTCGTTTACACCGAGCGCGGCGTCTATCGCTCGGGCGAGACCGTGCATGTGTCGGCGCTGCTGCGCGACAGCTCCGGCATCGCATCGCTCAACCTGCCGCTCACGCTCGTGGTCGAGCGCCCGGACGGGCTCGAATACCGTCGCGTGGTGCTGCCCGATCAGGGCCTCGGCGGCCGCTCGCTTGACGTGCTGCTCAACGCCGCGGCGTCGACCGGCACCTGGCGGGTGCGCGCCTACACCGATCCGAAGCGGCCGCCGGTCGGCGAGACCGCCTTCATGGTCGAGGACTACGTGCCGGACCGGCTCGAATTCGAGCTGGCGTCGCCCGCGGGCGCGATCTCGAAGACCGTGCCCGCCGAGGTGACGGTCGATGGCCGCTATCTCTACGGCGCGCCGGCGTCGGCGCTCGATCTCGAAGGCGAGGTCGTCATCAGCGCCGCCAAGGAGCGGCCGAAGTTCGCCGGCTACCAGTTCGGCCTTGCCGACGAGGAGATCGAGGCCACCCGTCAGCCGCTGGAAGACCTGCCGGCGACCGATGACAGCGGCAAGGCGAAGTTCACCGTCAAGCTCGACAAGCTGCCGGACGCGACGCGTCCGCTCGAAGCCCAGATCACCGTGCGCATGGCCGAGGCCGCCGGCCGCGCGGTCGAGCGCAAGCTGTCGCTGCCGATCACGCCGTCGGCCGCCATGGTTGGCGTCAAGCCGATGTTCTCAGGCCGCTCGCTCGGCGAGGGCGAGACCGCGACCTTCGACGTCGTGCTGGCCGCGCCCGACGGCACCACGCTGGCGCGCAGCGGGCTGCGCTACGAGTTGCTCAAGATCGAGTCGCGCTATCAGTGGTATCGACGCGACGGCAACTGGGGTTACGAGCCGATCAAGCTGACCCGCCGCATCGCCGACGGACAGGTCAACGTCGCAACGGACCAGCCGGGCCGGATCGCGGTGCCGGTGCAATGGGGCCGCTACCGGCTCGAAGTCTCGACCGGCGAGCCGAACGGCGCGGTGAGCTCCATCGCCTTCGACGCCGGCTGGTACACCGAAGCCTCCGCCGACACGCCGGACATGCTGGAGGTCGCGCTCGACAAGCCGGAATACCGGCCGGGCGAGACCATGAACGTGGCGGTCACCGCGCGCACCGCGGGCCGCGTCACGGTGAACGTGATCGGCGACCGGCTGATCAGTTCGGTGACCCAGGAGGTGCAGCCCGGCACCGCGCGCATCCGGCTGCCGATCGGCCGCGACTGGGGCAGCGGCGCCTATGTGGTCGCGACCTTGCGCCGGCCGCTCGACGCCAAGGCGCAGCGCATGCCCGGCCGCGCCATCGGCGTGCAGTGGTTCGCGATCGACCGCAAGGCGCGCACGCTCGCGCTGGATATGACATTGCCGCAACTGCATCGCCCGAGCACGACGCTGCGGGTGCCGGTGAAGATCGACGGGCTCGCGGCGGGCGAGGACGCGCGCATCATCGTCGCCGCGGTCGATGTCGGCATTC
>CAMDEB010000414.1 GCA_945893085.1 Rhodoplanes serenus
ACCTCGGTCATCGCCAGCTTCATCTCGGCGGCGAGCGCGGCCATGTGCACCGCAGAAATGTATCCGTACTTGTCCTGGATCAGATGCAGGTGCTCAATCAGCAAATCGCGCTGGCGCGAGCGGTCGCCGAGCAAGGCGCGCACGTCCTCCAGCGCCTGGATGTCGATCTGGCGGCCCTTGGGGGTGCGGCGCGGCTTGCCCTCGCGGCGGCCGGCGCCGTTTCCGTTCGATCGGGGCGGATTTTGAATGTTCATCGCACTTTCCTGGCCGCAGGATTGAACGCTTCCAGTCTGTCAGACAATCCCGTGCCCGCCATGGCTTGATAGATAAACTCTATCGACTTGGCGGCCATTGCTAACTATTATTCCATCGTAAGGCCGCGGACGATTTCTTAAGTACCTGGCAAACCACAGCTTTCGGAAATGATCGACAAGCTTGACTACATCCTGGCCCTGGCGCGCGAGCGGCACTTCGGCCGCGCCGCCGAAGCCTGCGGCGTTACGCAGCCGACGCTGTCGGCCGGCGTGAAGCATCTCGAGGAGCAGATGGGCGTGCTGCTGGTCAATCGCGGCTCGCGCTTCCAGGGCTTCACGCCGGAGGGCGAGCGCGTGCTCGACTGGGCGCGCCGCATCGTCGGCGACACCCGCTCGATGCGCGAGGAGATCAATTCGCTCCGCCACGGCCTCACCGGGCGGCTGCGGATCGCAGCGATCCCGACCGCGCTGGCGATGGTGGCGGCGCTGACCACGCCGTATCGCGAACGGCACGCCAACGTGCAGTTCACCATCTACTCGCGGACCTCGATCGAAATTCTCGACCTGCTGGAGACTCTCGAGATCGACGCCGGTATCACTTATCTGGAAAACGAGCCGGTCGGACGGGTGAACGCGATCCCGCTCTATCATGAGCGCTACCGGCTGCTGACCTCGGCCGACGCGCCGCTCGGCAATCGCGACACCGTGACGTGGGCCGAGGTCGCGCAGGTGCCGCTGTGCCTTCTGACCCCCGACATGCAGAACCGCCGCATCATTGATCGCCTGATCAAAAGCGCCGGCGGCGAGTCGCGGCCGACGCTGGAGTCGGACTCGATGATCCTGCTGTTCTCCCACGTCCGCACCGGGCGCTGGGCCAGCGTGATGCCGGCCAAGCTCGCGGAAACCCTGGGACTGACCGACACGCTGCGCGCCATTCCGATCACCGAGCCGGAGGCTGTGCAGACCATCGGCCTGGTGGTGCCCTCACGCGAGCCGATGATGCCGGCCACCGCCGCGCTGGTGGCGGAGGCAAAGCGCCTGGCGCCGGAGCTGGATGAGATTTGAGCCGCCCTGGCGGCACCCTTGCTGGAATGCGCCGCCTGACGCACAATTCCACAACTCCAACAGCCGGTAATCCTATGTACATCGCCGACGCCAAGCGCCTGACCCACGAGGGCGCGCGAAAGATGATGACCACCGCCATCGACAAGGCCCGCGAGGCCGGGATCGCGGTCTCCTGCTGCATCACCGATGCCGGCGGCCACGTCATCGCGCTCGAACGCATGGACGGCGGGCGCTTCCACACTCTGCACTCCTGCACCACCAAGGCGGTCTGCGCGGCCTCGAACAAGCGCCCGACTTCGGCCAAGGGCGCGGTCGGGCAGGACCTCGACGTCGTGCATGCGCTCGGCCTTGCGCTCGCGGCCGGCCCCGCGCGCTGGACTGCGATGGAGGGCGGCGTGCCGGTGCTGATCGACGGCCAATGCATCGGCGGCGTCGGCGTGAGCGGCGGCGACTGGCAGACCGATCTGCGGATCGCGCAGGCGGCGGTCGAGTCGATCGGCGCGAGCTGGAAGTGATTTTCAATTGCTGTCGTCCCCGCTTTCGCGGGGACGACAGAACCAAAACGGACGATGAATGAGAGCGGGGAGCGAAAACATCAATGCCGGTTGAACCTCTTCGCGTCGCCTGCATCGGCATGGGATGGTGGTCGGATGTGCTGGCCGACGCCATGCAGCGCACCGACAAGATCAAGATCGTCGGCTGCTTTACCCGTTCGGAGGACAAGCGCGCGGCGTTTGCGAAGAAGTACAACTGCCGTCCTGTCGCGACTTACGAGGCGATCCTCGCCGATCCGGAGATAGAGGCGATCGTCAACACCACGCCGAACGACGTGCATCTCGAAACCACTCGCCTGGCCGCCGCCGCCGGCAAGCATGTCTTCCTCGACAAGCCGATCGCCAACACGGTCTCCGACGGCCGCGCCATCACCAAAGTCTGCCGCAAGGCCGGCGTGGTGCTGGCGCTCGGCTATCAGCGGCGCCGCGAGAGCCACTTCCGCTTCCTGCGCAAGCAGATCGACGACGGCGTGTTCGGCAAGATGGTCAACGCCGAGGCCAACATCAGCCGCGACCGGCTCGGCAAGATCGATCTCAGCTCATGGCGCTACCAGGCGGCGGGCATGCCGGGCGGCGTGATGCTGCAAATCGGCATTCACTACACCGACGTGCTGACCTATCTGATCGGGCCGGTGAAAGCGGTGCGCGGACAGTTTGCGCAACTGGTGCTGCCCGGCGACAACCCGGACGTCGCCAGCCTGATCCTGGAGCACGAGAACGGCGCACTCTCCACCCTCAACGCCAGCTACGCCTCGGCGTCCGAATATTATCTGATGAACATCTACGGCAAGGATGCCAGCGCCTACTACGACCTGCATGGCGGGTTGCGGATGCTCAAGCGCGGCGAGGACAAGCCGACCGACATTCCCAGCACCAGGAACGACACCTTCGTCGAAGAGCTCGAGGAGTTCGCCGCGGCTGTCCGCGGCAACGGCAGACCCGAGGTCGGCGGCGACTATGCCACCACCTCGCTCGCCGTGGTGCGCGCTGGTATCCTGTCGGCACGCGAGGGCCGGCGGGTGGAGGTCGCGGAAATTCTGAAGAACGACTAGGCTACTCCGGCCCCTTTGCCGGGCAAAAAAGAACGCAAAGCGCCACAAGGGAGGAGAACATGAGGACAGCGACGCGAGTTCTCGCGGCACTGATCGGCACGGTCGGCGCGCTGGGCGTATCGCCGGCGATCACGGTGGCGCAGGACTATCCGTCCCGGTCCGTCACCGTCGTCGTGCCGTTTCCCGCCGGCGGGCCGAGCGACGTCGTTGCCCGCATCGTCACCGATCAGATGGCCAGGACGCTCGGCCAGTCGCTGGTGATCGAGAACGTCGGCGGCGCCGGCGGCACGATCGGCAGCGGCCGCGTCGCAACGTCGGCGCCGGACGGCTACACCTTGCTCGCCGGCAGCATGGGCTCGCACGTGGCGGCGCCGGTGCTCACGCCCAACATCAAATACGACCCCGCCCGCGATTTCATCCCGATCGGACCGACCGCGCATTCGCCCGCCGTCATTGTCGCCCGCAAGGATTTCCCGGCCAAGGACCTGCGCGAGTTCATCGCCCTGCTCAAGGAGAAGGGCAGCGGGTTCAAGCAAGCCCATGGCGGCATCGGCTCGTCGTCGCACATGGCGTGTCTGCTGTTCACCACCGAGATCGGCGCCAAGCCGACGCTGGTCGCCTATCGCGGCACCGGTCCGGCGATGAACGATCTGGTCGGCGGCCACGTCGATTTCTTCTGCGAGCAGTCGGTCAGCGTGACCGAGCAGATCAAGGCCGGCGCGATCAAGGCCTACGGCATCTCGGCCACCGAGCGCCTCGCCTCGCTGCCCGACGTGCCGACCGCCAAGGAGGCCGGCATCAATTACCAGATGAGCATCTGGGCCGGCATCTTCGCGCCGCGGGGCACGCCGCCCGCGGTCGTGGCCAAGCTGTCGGACGCGCTCGACAAGACGCTCGACGACGCCAGCGTACGCACTCGCATCAACAACCTTGGCGGCTCCATCCCCGGCAAGGCGGAGCGCAGTCCGGCTGCTTTCAACAGCTACGTCCAGGCGGAGATCGCCCGCTGGGCGCCGACCCTGAAGGCGACGGCGCCCGCGAACTAGCGGCAACCTTCACTGTCGTCCCCGCGGAGGCGGGGACCCAGCTTCGCAAATGCACGGCACTGTGGTTATGGGTCCCCGCCTTCGCGGGGACGACAACTGAATGTTGGGCCGGAATA
>CAMDEB010000415.1 GCA_945893085.1 Rhodoplanes serenus
GAACCATTGTCCTGACGCTCATGATGACATCCCCTCCCTGCGGTCGTTTTTCAGCTCGTCACTCCGGCGAAGTCAGAGCGACTATTCGAGCGCCTTGGCCGTGAGATTGCGCTCCTTGAAATATTTCAGCGCGCCCGGGTGATAGGGTACGCCGTACTGCTTGTAGCCGGCTTCCGCCGAGAACTCGCGCAGCACCGGTTGCACGGCGACGAGCTCGCTCTTGTTCTTCTCAAGCGTGTCGAGGATTTTATAGATGATGTCGTCCGGCACCTTGGCGTGGGTGAGCAGCACGTTGTCGAAGCTGTAGACCTTCATCGGCTTCTCGACGCCGATGAAGATCGGGCCCGGTCCGACCTGGGTGAGATAGCCCCACGGCATGATCTTGCGGGCCGCCGGCATGCCCTTCTCATCCATGTCGAGCACGCGGATGCCGCCGACGGTGGCGTCGACCTCGCGCACCTTCGGCGCGCCGAAGGCAAAGTAGAACATGTCGGCCGCGCCTGAGATGAAGTCGTCGGCGCTGCGGACCACGTTCGGGACCAGCACCGGCTTGATGTCGGCTTCGGTCAACCCGGCACTCGCCAGCATGGCGCGGGAGGCGACGTCGATATTGCGCATGGCGGAATAGCCGAGCGTCACGCGCTTGCCCTTGAGATCGGCGATGGTGCGCATGGTGGAATCCTTGCGCACGAAGAACGGCGTGCGCAACGCGTGCGCGGCGACGATGATGCGCAGGTCCTTCTGCCCGCGCTCCATCCCGTCCTGGGCTTCCATGATGTTGGAGATGCCGATCTCGGCCTCGCCGCGGCTGACCATCGGAATGATCACGTTGTCGCCGGCCGTGGGCTGGACCAGTACGTTCATGCCGCCCTTTTCCTTGAGCACCTTGGAGATGGCGGTCGCCGTAGTGTGATTGAGCGTGCCCGGCGGCAGCGTGGCGAAGCCGTAGGTCTGGGCCGATACGGGACTGGGACTGACCCATAGCCCGAGGCCGATCGCGACAGCGGCTGCGGTGGCGACGCGAAGGATTGCAGGCATGGTTTCCTCCCTTGCCGGAATTGCATGCGCTAGGGGGTCGATTTGACCTCGATCTTGTTGTCGGCGAAGTACTTGAGCGCAGCTGGATGATACGGGGTGCTGAATTTCTTATACAGGCCCTGCGGAGTGAAGGCGCGCAGCGCCGGTTGGACGGCAACGAGGTCATCCTTGTTCTTGGCCATCGCCTCCATCAACTTGTAGACCACGTCGTCCTTCACCTTGGCGTTGGTGAACAACAGATTATCCCAGGTGTAGACGCCCATCGGCTTCTCGACGCCGATGTAGAAAGGACCCGGCGTGGCGGGCGCCAGATATCCGTCGGGATAGATCTTGCGGGCGGCCGGCATCCCGCTCTCCAGAATTTCCAGAGCGCGGATGCCGCCGACCGTGGCGTCCACCTCGCGCACCTTTGGCGCGCCGAATGCAAAATAGAACGCGTCGGCGGCACCGGACACGAAATCATCGGCGCCGCGGATCACGTTCGGTACCAGCACGGGGGAGATGTCCTTCTCCGTCAGTCCGCCGGTCGCGAAGATGGCACGGGACAGGATATCGAGCGTGCGTTGCGCCGAGAACCCGAACACCACCTTCTTGCCCTTGAGGTCGGCGATCGTGCGCATCGTCGTATCCTTGCGGACGAAGAACGCCGTCGGCAGCGGATGGATCGCACCGATCAGCCGCAGGTCCGGCAGTCGGTTGTTTTCCACGGACACGGAAACTTCGAGCGCATTGGCAATGCCAAACTCGGCCTCGCCTCGGGCGACCAGTGGAATGATCACGGATTCGCCGGCGGTGGGCTGGACCAGAGCGTTGAGGCCGGCCCTTTCCTTCGCCACCTTGGCGATCGCGGTGCCGGTCGTGTGATTGAGCGAGCCGGGCTGCATGGTGGCGACCCCGATGGCCTGCGCCGACGCGGCGCCGGTCGCGAACGCAAGGATGGCAAGCGCGGCGCCGAAGCGGATCGCTGCCGAACGGATGCAGGCGGGCATTCCCGTGATCGAATGGGTCATGGCCGTGGTCTCCTCCCTGCCGGCGATCATTGCACAGCCCTGGGGGGCAAGGCGAGGCACGTCCGCCACGCCAAAGATGGCTAGGACGGTTCCACGCCGAAGCCGTCGGTGCGGTCGAGCACGATGTGGCCGGCCGCGACCGCCGTGGCCCAGCGCCCGGTCGCTGCCGGGCCGCCGAACGAATAGAAGTGCGGCGCGACCTGGCCGAGCCGGCCGCCGGCGCAGGCCTCGGCAAGCGGACGGATGATGTCGTCGGGGGCGCTGGTGCCGAGCAGGTGCTTGATCAGGCCGGCCTGCCGGGTGAGACCCTGTGCGGACGCGCGCACGCCGCAGCGCTGGGCATAGCGCAGCAAGGTGGACAGGTTGGTCGGTCCGGCCATGCCGACGCGCACCGGATGCTCGATGCCGAGATCGCGCAGCCGGATGAGCCAGCTCAGGATCGCGCCGGCGTCGAAACCGAACTGGGTGACGATGTGAACTGCAAGTCCGGTCTGCTCGGCGGCCTCGATCTTGGCGGCAAGCGCGCGATCCAGTGCGTCGGCCGAAATGCGCGGATGACCCTGCGGATAGCCGGCGACACCGACTTCGGTGACGCCGCGGCGTTGCAGCAATCCGCTCTCGATCACGTCGATGGCGCTGCTGAACGGTCCCGCCGGGCGGTCGCGATCGCCGGCCACGACCAGGATGCGGGACACCAAGGCCCCCGCCTCCAGGCGCGCGAGCACGTCATCGAGCGCGTCGACGCCGTCGAGATCGCGCACCGCGAGATGCGGCACCGGCTCGAAGCCGGCGGAGCGCAGGAGCGACGCGGATTCGACCAGTTCGGCGTACGGCCGTCCGGAAACCGCGGTCAGATAGACCGGGGTGCGCTCGGGCACTGCGGCGATCAGCGCATCAAGATCAGCAGCACCGAGCCGGGTCGCCTCGAGCGAGAAGCCGCGCATGAAGCCGGTGATGCGCCGGACGGTTTCGGCATGGTCGTCGGCCGACGGCCTGTCGGTGGAGGTTTTGGGCGCCGGGACCGGCATCATGGCCGCCTCTCCGATCGTTGGTCGCTTAAACTGTCAGTCTCGCCGCCGCGAGATCACGTAGGACTCGTCGTAGAACCAGAGCGCGCCGTGCCGGTGCAGGACCTCGCGCGTGGCATCGAGATAGCGGCCATCCGCGGCGGCTTCGGCAACACGATGGTCCTCGACCTGCGCCACGTAGATCGCGGCATTCCAGGCGGCGAACAACGTTGACGTGCCGATCGACGAGGTTTCCGCGATTTCGCTCGGCAGCGTGTGCATGTCGTAGCGAAACAGCGACCGGTTGTCGGCGTAGGCGTTGAAGTTGAGCTCGCGGCCGGCTGGCCCCAGTTCGTGCTTGACCGCCTTCATGATCTGATGGCGGTCGTGGATGAAAGGATTGTCGCCCGGCCATACCTTCTGGATGATCTCCATTCCTGGATCCTGGCCGTGCGAATGGATGGCGATCAGCCGGCCGCCCGGGCCGAGCGCCTTGGCGAGCGGCGCGATCACGCGCTTGGCCTTGAAGTCGAGCGAGGCGCGCGCGCGGTACGGCTGCGAGGCGATCACCAGATCGTAGTTGGCGACGGTGCCGCCCGGCTTCGGGATGATCGGGTCGAGCAGGAACTTGTGATCCTGGCGATAGATCACCAGCACGACCGGCCGCTCGTAGACCGGATTGCCCGTCTTCGGGCTCACGCCCGCTTTCCAGTTCTGCGCGAAGAACGGCATCAGGTCGGTGATCTGTTGCTCGAACTGGTGCGCGGAGTTTCCGGTCAGCGGCGCCTCGTGCCAGACCATGCTGGAGGCCGCACTCAGCGATTTGACCGCGAGCGAGGGCGCGTCGGCATAGGCGAGATTGGTCAGCACCAGCACGGTCGCCGGATGTTCGCAGAAGCGATCCGACATCTTCTGCAATGCGATCCGCACGTCTTCGAGGCTGATCTCCTTGCCGACCACGTAGAACGGCGTGTGCGGGAAGCGGTCGTGCATCGCGCGCATGGTTCGCAGCAGCACG
>CAMDEB010000416.1 GCA_945893085.1 Rhodoplanes serenus
TCGGAAATTCCCAGCTGCCTGCGCACCGAAGCGCGAGCCGCGGCATCAGGTCTGAATTTTTCGGCATCGACGCCATTGGCAATGACCTCGACGCGCCTCGGCCGATAGCCCCGCTCAACGTGGTGCGCCACACCGGCGGCGGAGTTGGCGATGACCACATCCGGCCACGACGACAGCCGCGCGTTCCAATTCAGGATGCCGGCATAACGTTCCTCGTCCACATTCGACGCACGCAGATTCCAGAACAGCCCCCGGCCTCGACGGCCCGGCGCAAGCCGATGTGCAAGAGCAGCGAACAGATCGCCGTGATACATCCAGCCCTGCACCAGCCGCGGCCGGAGCCGCTTGATCAACCTTGTCAGCCTGAACAGTCCACCTGGCCCGTCGAAGGCGGAACGGACACCGAGCGCCGTCACCGCAATCCCATGCGCGCCAAGCTCCTCGGCCCTTGGGCCGCTGCCGCTGACACTGACCACGTGCTGGTCGAGCCCCCTGGCTTGCAAGCCTGAGGCCAATTGCACCAACATCGTTTCGGCGCCGCCAGTGCCAAGACCGCTGATGACATGCAGCACGCTGGTCATGCCGGAGAACGCGCCACGCGAGTCAGCAACGCTGCGAAGCGCGCGGTCACCGTGGCCATCCGATAACGTTCCGGCAGCAAACTCGGCCGCGGGGACGCCGCCGGGTTTGGCCGGTGCGCACCAATGGCGGTAACGAAAGCCGTGCCGACGGATGCAATTGTCACGGCGGCTGAAGGGGCCTCAAGCACGACGTCGTGGATACGAGCGTCATCGGAAGCCACCACGGGCGTGCCCAAAGCCAGCGCTTCGAGCACGACATTGGGCACTCCCTCCCAGCGCGACGGCAGGACGAACAGATCGGCACCTGCGATTGCCGCGGGCAGGCCTGAACTGAAGCCTGGAAGGCTCACGCGATCGCCAAGGCCGAGCTGGGCAATCTGTTGCTCAAGGGAGGCGCGATCCGGGCCTTCTCCGTAGATCGTCAGTTCGGTGCTTGGCTCCATCTCGCGCATCAGCGTGACCAGCCGATCAAATCCCTTCTGATGCGTCAGACGACCTGCCGCGACCAGACGAAGGCCATCGCCCGGCCTTCGGACAGGGGCTGCGGCACGTGAACGAAGGGCCACTTCGTCGACAGGATTGGGCAGAATTTCGACACAGGATTTCGCGTCCGGAGCAAGCGCGGCGATTTCGGCTGCGATGTCCTCCGTCTGTGCAATGATGGCCGCCGCGCGCGGATAGAGCCAGGCGTAAAGCCGGCGAGAAGGCAGAAAGCCCGGCATGGCGCGCAAGGTCGCCGACACCACATTGGCCTCGCGCGCGATTATCCGGACGTTCCCGCCGATCAACGGACGAAGCGCAAGCAATGCGAGATTGATGTAGCCCAGCGTGCATACGACAACGTCAGGCTTCGCACGGCGCAAAACCGACACGAGACGTGGCAAACTCGCGCGAAGCCGGGATGCGTTCAGCCGTTCGACTTGGGCGCTTGGCGGCAAATCTGCGACCAGATCATCCGCCGGGCCGATCGCCACGATACACAGTGAAAACCGCGCCGGATCAAGCGCTCGCGCGAGATTCAACATGACGCGCTGCGCGCCGCCGCCGCCCAGGTCGGGCAGCACAAAGACAACGGATATTGGAGCGATCAGCGCTCGATCTCACGCAGAAGCCGCAGCCCTTCGGCGGCCTTGAGGCCTGCTTCGCTTCCGCGAAGCCTCGCCAACGCGACGATCGAGTCCACCGAACGCGGATGCGGGGTATTGCGAATCTCACTGCGATAGCATTTCATCGCCGTGCACTTGCGTTCGAGAAACGCTTCGATGTCCACATAAGTTGTCGGCAAAAAGCGGTGCTCCGGCAGAGCATATTCGCTCGACGACAGCACTTCGCCCGAATAGATGCGCCGTATCTTCGCTCCAGGCAGCGGCCGGCAAGCGGTCAGCGCCGCCCGCGCGATCACGGTGTGATCGATATTCATGTCGCCGACATGATGTGTGTAAAGCGTTGTCGCCGCGGCCTGATCGAGAAACTGCTCGATGCGCTTGACCACATCGAGCAGGGCAACGGAATCCATCCGATTGTCGGGAAAGTCCCCGAATGTCACGTTGCCGACGCCAAGCACCTTGGCGGCGGCCCTCGCGTCACCGCGCAATTTTTCGAGGCTTCCGGCATCGACGGAATTGTCGCCGGTGCGCGCCGCAAGGCCGGTCGCCATGATCAACAGATGGACGTTGTCGCTGCGCGCCACATGGCGGCCCATAACGCCACCGAACGCCAGAACCTCATCGTCCGGATGAGCCACGACGACCGCAATGTTTTCGTTCGCCATCAGTCGCTCCGGGTCATGATGCAGTCAGACCGTAAACCAGATGGCCGGCGTGTCGCTCGCACAGCAGAAAGCCGGCACGCTCAAACAAACGCTGAGAACCAAAATTCTCTATTTTTACAGATGCCCGAACAGAGTGGGGAGCCGCTCTCGCGGCTTTCAACTCCCCGATTCCGTGCTTCAGGGCCTCCTGGGCAATGCCGGAGCGACGCCGATCGGGCAGCACGTAGATGTCCACCTCGTAGGCCTCCGCCTTCTTCATGAACCTCAGCTGCCCGACAGGCTTGTCACCCGATTCGATGATCCAGAGAAAGGTCTCCGGATCGGCAAGGCGCGACGCAAACCATGCGTCGTGGGTCTGCCGGGCAATCGGGCCCTGCGTGGCCAACTTTCCGGCAAGCGAGTCTGGCCGGTTAACCCATTGAAATAACAGGTAAGAATCGCCAGGTCCGGCGCGCCGCAGGATCATCGAACCGAGAAGGTCGGCTGCACCGGCTTGCCGCGCAGACGCGCCGCCGGATCGCTGCTGTCGAGCGCGTCCCGCACAGCGCCCGCCGCCGTATCGATGGCGCTGACGGTCTCGCGCATGATCGCGTCGTCATCGTGCGCCAGGCTGAGATTGAAGCTCGCGCCCAGCAGCAAGCCGTTGGCATTAAATTCCTGGCGCAGAAGGCTGATGAGTAGATTGGAATCGACGGGACCCTTGCCGATCTTGATGCGCGGCCACCATCCTTCGCCGCCGAACGACACGAATTCGCCGAGACCACGCTGTGCCAACGCTGCATTCGCGCCGTCGCGCAACTGATCGCCCCTTCGCCAAAGCCTGGGTACGACATTCTCCCGCTGCAGTTTGTCGATGGTGGCGAGCGACGCTACGATCGAGAGAACTTCGCCGCCGAAGGTGGTGGAAAAAAAGATTTCCTCCATCTTCTGCATGATGCCGGCACGTCCCACCAGCGCCGAGATCGGCATGCCGTTGCCCATGGCCTTACCGAAGCAGGCCAGATCGGGAGTGACCCCATAGTGGGCTTGCGCGCCCGCCATATGAAGCCGGAAGCCCGTGATGATCTCATCGAAGATCAGTACGACGCCGTAATGCGTCGCAAGCTCCCGAAGCCTTTCGAGAAAGCCTGGGGCAGGAATTTGCGTGCCGCCGGCCTCCAGGATGATCGCGGCGTAGCCATTCGGGTCTTTTTGCAGAAGAGCCTGGAGCGCGGCCGGATCATTGTAGGGAAACGTGACGGAAAGTTCCCGCACAGCTTCCGGCACGCCGAGATTGCGCGTGGTCGTCCCGATGTACCAATCGTGCCAGCCGTGATAGCCGCAGATCGCGACCTTCGAGCGCCCGGTGTGAGCACGCGCGAGCCGGATGGCACCGGTGGTTGCGTCGGAGCCGTTCTTGCCGAAGCGAACCATCTCGGCACAAGGAATGAGCTCAACCAGCCGCTCGGCAAGCTCGGTTTCCTTGGGATGCGCCAGCGAAAATGTGATGCCGTCGTCAAGCTGCGCGCGGATCGCAGCATCGACGTCCGGATCGGCATAGCCGAGCACTACCGGCAATAACCCCAACACGTAGTCGATATAGCTGTTGCCATCGAGATCGGTGACGCGGCATCCAAGCCCGGATTGCAGGAACAGCGGAGCCGCACCCTGCACCCATTGCTGCGAACTTTTCGAGAAGGTCTGGCTCGCCAGCGGAATCGTTTTTTT
>CAMDEB010000417.1 GCA_945893085.1 Rhodoplanes serenus
GCTGATCATGGACGCGCCCGGTCGGTTCTCGATGATGACCGGCTTGCCCCAGATGTCGGAGAGTTTGGTGGCGATCATGCGAGCGGTCGTATCGATCGATCCGCCGGGTGCGGTCGGCACGATGACGCGCACCGTGCGGTCCGGGTAGCCCTGCGCCGCCGCCGGCTGCGTCAGGCCGACCGCCATAAAAGACGCCAAAATGAAGCCGTACCGGCTGGTCATGTGCTGCGTCCCCCAAGGCGCCCGGTCCCGCCCGCGGGCCTCCCGCCCCGACCGGTTAATCCGGCCATTCTAGCCCGTTTCCGGCGTCCCTAACGAGTTCTTAAGCTCACGGCGCTATCAAAAATCTGATCTTTGTCTTGTGGTAGGTGCCGGATGCCCGGTTTGGGCCAGCCCGCCGTCGAACGACTGCGGGAATATCTCCGGGATTTGAAGCCCGGGGCGCGGGCTCTGCTCATCTCTGAGCTTGAGCGTGGCGTCCTGCGTGGCGACGACTTGGCCGGCGCCGAGTTCGTGCTCACGGAATTGCGGCGCACCTTTCGCGAGAATGGCCCCAAATCCCGCATCAGCGATCCCGCACGGCTGTTCTTCCAGCCGCTCGAACCGTTCCTGGTCGATGACGCGCCCGACCACCAGCATCGCGGACGGGTGGCGCGCTCGGCGCTCGAGCCGATCTGGACGTGGCTCAGCAACATTGTCATGCCGGAGGAGGCGCAGGCCTTTTCCGATCAGGTCGAACGCGCGCTGCTGTCCAGCGACTCCGCAAAGGCCGAGCAGCTTGCGCGCGCGTTCCAAGATCGCGCCGTGGTGCGCATGCAGAAGGCGCTTGACGCGGTTGAGGGCGACGACCGCGCGTGCCGCCGCCTCGGCGCGCAGCTCGCCACGCCGCGCGCGCTTGAGGACGTGCAGGCGGTGCTTGGCGTTCTGAAGGCGCGCGACGGCCTTGCTACGCTCGGCAACCAACTGCCGGGTCACGTCAAGATGTTTGGCGGCGCGCAATTGGACGCGATCAAAGCGCAACTCGATACCCGCCTGGCGTCGACCCCCGAAGTGTTCCTCTATGCGCTGGTGGTGGTGATGGGCCGGCTTGCGGCGCCCTGGCAATTGATCCGGCTCGCGACCAAGGCCGCGGGCAGCGACACGGCGGCCCGCGTCAACGAAACGCCCTATTCGGTCACAGTGCCGATCGTTCTGGCCGAGGTCGAGCGCGTGGTGAGCGAACTCGGCACTGATCTCAAAAGCGGCCGGGGCATCGCCGTCGGCGCGCTGCTCAAGGACGTCCACGACGCCGTGCGCGGATTGCGCTCCGAGCTGGATCTGCCGGTCGACTCGCCGTGGGGACGGCAGCTTGCATCGGTGCGTGCGGAAATCTCCAAGGTGCTGACGTCCGAGATCGAGCTGATGCCGGGCCGCGTGCGACGGATGCTGCGGCCTCTTGCGGCGAAGGAGATCGCGTCCGGCGCTAAGCTCGATGCCGACGAGGTGAGCGAAACCGAAGCCATGATCGGCTTCGTCGCGGCCTGCCGCAACTATGCCGGCGAGCTCGCCATCAATGAGGTGACCCAGCGCAACTACGGCGAATTGCAGCAGACCCTCGACACCGGCACGCGCGCGCTGCTTGACGCTCTGCGCACCTGCAGCGAAAATGAACGGGAGTTCCGGCAATCGCAAGTCGACGCCGCGGTGCGGTTCTGCGCCAAGGTGTTCGGCCAGGAATACGCCTCGCTCCTCAGCAAGGCCGCCGAAGTCGCCTCGCACGGCGATCGAAAGCTGGCAAAGGCCTGAACGGCCCTCGACAAGCCTGACTTAGCGTCCGTATTGCGCTCGCCAGCGGTTCGCAGCCCTGCCGGTTGCGGCAGAGCCGCGACCATGATGTAAACCCTTCCGCATGGCGCTCTGGTTCGTATTGGCGTTGATGACCGCGGCCGCGATCTTCGCGGTGCTGTGGCCGCTCGGTCGGCGCGCGCCGTTGCGCGCCGGCAGCGATGTTGCGGTTTACCGCGATCAGCTCGACGAAATCGATCGCGACCGGGCGTCCGGAATGATCGGTGAACGCGAGGCCGAGGCCGCGCGGGTCGAAGTCTCGCGGCGGCTGATCGGCGCGGCCGATGCCGCAGCGTCCGGACCTGTCGCGACACCGTCCGGCAAAACGTGGCGGCGGCGGATGGCGGCACTTGCGGCGCTAGTTCTGCTGCCATTGGGTTCGGCCGGGCTCTATCTTGCGCTCGGCTCGCCAAATTTGCCCGGCCAGCCGCAGAGCGCCCGCCTCGACGCGCCGTCCGAACAACGCTCGGTTGCCGAACTGGTGGCGCGGGTCGAGGCGCACCTGGAGCAAAACCCCGAGGACGGCCGCGGCTGGGAGGTGATCGCGCCGGTCTACATGCGGCTCAATCGCTACGACGATGCGGTGAAGGCGCGGCGGAATGCGCTGCGCCTGCTGGGTGCGAGCGCGACGCGCGAGGCCGATCTCGGCGAGGCGCTCGCCGGCGTCGCCAACGGGGTCGTTACCGCCGACGCCAAGGCGGCGTTCGAGCGCGCGCTGGCGCACGATCCGGCCGAGTTCAAGGCGCGCTACTTCCTCGGTCTCGCCGCCGAGCAGGACGGCCGGCGCGCGGACGCCGCCGCGATGTGGCGGCGCCTGCTCGCGGAGGCGCCGCCCGGCGCGCCCTGGACCGAGTTCGTGCAAGAGTCGCTGGCGCGCGTCGACCCTGGTGCGGCGTTGCCCGGCGCGGCGGTTCCCGGCCCAAGCGCCGACGATGTCGCCGCGGCGAACGAAATGTCGCCCGAGCAGCGTTCGGCCTTCGTGCGCGGCATGGTCGAGCGGCTCGCCGAGCGGCTGTCGCGCGAGAGTTCCGACGTCGAGGGATGGCTGCGGCTCCTGCGCGCCTATATGGTGCTGGGCGACGCCGACAAGGCGCGCGCGGCCGCAGACGATGCCCGCCGCGCGCTGGCGAATGAGCCCGAGAAGCTGCGCCGCGTCGACGAGCTGGTCAAAGGGCTCGGCCTCGGCGGCTGACGGAGAGAGTTTTGACGCGCAAGCAGCGACGCCTGGTGCTGATCGGATCGAGTCTTGGCGTGCTCGCGCTCGCGGCCGCGCTGGTGCTGAACGCGCTCAAGGATTCCATCGTGTTCTTCAATTCGCCGACCGACGTGGTCGAAAAGAAAGTGCAGGCCGGCACCCGCATCCGGCTCGGCGGCTTGGTCAAGTCTGGCACGCTGATCCGCGGCGAAAATCTCGCGGTGCGCTTCGAGGTCACCGATGGCAATCGGGCTATCGCGGTGGCCTACACGGGCATCCTGCCGGACCTGTTTCGCGAGGGGCAGGGCGTGATCGCCGAAGGCGCGCTCGACCCGGCCGGCGTGTTCAAGGCCGACGCCGTGCTGGCCAAGCACGACGAGACCTACATGCCGAAGGAGGTGGCTGACGCGCTGAAGAAGCAAGGCCACTGGAAGGACGACTACGAGAAGAAAGGCCAGCCGGTCGCGCGTTGAGCATGATCCCGAAAAGTGGGAACCGGTTTTCGGACAAGATCATGCTCGAATGAAAGGCTGTCCGCGCGTCATCTCATGGGTGAGCGTGGTCTGCGGCAGGTAGGCGCCTTGCGTGCGCAGCGTCTCGACCAGCTCCCAAGTGTCGAGATCGCATGCCGGCTGCCCGGTGCGGATCGACTGCACCGCCGCGGTGGCCGACGCCTGCCCCATCATGTAGGCCGCAGACTGCGCGCGGATCGAGCCGTGCACCTTGGTGTCGCTGGAGTGGCAGCGGCCGGCGACCCAGAGATTGCTCCAACCCTTCGGCACCAGGATGCCATAGGGCACGCCGAGGCAATCGCCTTCGCCCAATCCGTGGAATCCTTCGAAGTCGTGCAGGAAGCGCTGGTATTCCTTTTCCGACGTGTCGGTGGGATGCACGTCGGTCGGCCGGTTGTAGACCGCGACCTGATCGGGAAACTGCCGCGCCGATTGGAAGTCCTCGATCGTCAGCTCGAACTCGCCGACGATCCGCCTTGTGTCGCGCACGCCCATTACCGGCGCGGTGGTGAGCAATTCGATCTCT
>CAMDEB010000418.1 GCA_945893085.1 Rhodoplanes serenus
GCCGGCACCACCGAGCGGATCGTCACCAACCCCTACAGCGGGCTGGCGCTGAGCGGCTACGACCCGGTGGCCTATTTCACCGACGCCGCGCCGAAGGTCGGCCGCGGCGATCTGGAGCTGCGGTTCGCCGGCGCGACCTGGCGGTTTCGCAACGAAGGCAACCGCGCGGCGTTTGCCGCCAATCCGGATGTCTACATGCCGCGATTTGGCGGCTACGACCCGGTCGCGGTCGCGCGCGGTGTGAACACGGCGGGCCATCCCGAGCTGTGGCTGATCGCGGAGAAGCGGCTCTATTTGTTCTACAGCGCCGCGGCGCGCGAGAGCTTCGAACATGACCCGGAGCGCGCGATCGACGCCGCCGAGCAGCATTGGCCCGAGTTGCTGCGGACCCTGGTGCGCTGATCAGCGCACGATCGGAGCAGTGCGGTCGCCGACCGCGATGAAACCGGGAGCGCGAAACCCCGGCCGTCCATAAGTCAGCGGGCTGCCGTCCCATGTGGTCATTGCGCCGCCCGCGGCCGCCACCAGGGCGTGGCCCGCGGCAATGTCCCACTCGGAGATCGACGACATCCGCGGATAGAGGTCGGCCGCCGCTTCGGCGATCCGGCAGAACTTCACCGATGAGCCGCAGACCACCCGCCGCACGTCGGGCCAGCGGTCGAGATAGCCATCGGTTAAAGCATCGCGATGGAAGCGGCTGACCACGGCGATCGGCTCGCGCGCCGGGCGGCTGCGGGTCCGGATCGCCGTTTGCTCGCTCGCATCCGCGGGCGCAGCGCCGGGCGCAAGCCGCAGCCGTTCCGCGCCGTGGCCGACATGGCCCCGCCAAAGCAGTCCGAGCGCCGGCGCCGCGATCACGCCGGCGACCGGCACGCCCCCGCTCACGACCGCGATGTTGACGGTGAACTCGGTCTCGCCGGCGAGCAGCTCGCGGGTGCCATCGAGCGGATCGACCAGGACGAAACAATCGCCGGGCGGCTGCGGCGCATTGCGGCCGGCCGCTTCTTCCGACACCACCGGGACACCAGGCATGAGCCTCGCCAGCCCTTGCAGGATCACGGCTTCGGCCGCCTCGTCGGCATCGGTGACTGGGGATCGGTCGGGCTTGTCGCGCCGCGTCAGGCCCGGATCGGTGACGGCCAGGATCGCCGCCGCGGCCTGCGAGGCGAGCAGGGTCAGGGCGTCGAGCAGCCGCGCATCGACGATCTCCGAATCCCGCGTCATGGTGGGTTCAGCCTTGGTGGTTCAGCCTTGATTCCCGGCCGCTGCGATGTATCACACTGCGGCCTCACTCTCGACGCCCGAATCGCCGTACCTTGCGGCTGCCGTCCACCAAGCACGGAGACCCGCCCTCATGTCCGGCCCCATCGTCATCGAATCGCTCGATCTTGCGGCGCTCCTGTGCTCGCGGGTCTGTCACGACCTGATCAGCCCGGTCGGCGCGATCATGAACGGTCTCGAAGTGATGGAGGAGGACAAGGATCCGGAGACCACCAAATTCGCGATGGAGCTGATCAAGAAGAGCGCCAAGACGGCTTCCGCGAAATTGCAGTTCTGCCGGCTGGCGTTCGGCGCGGCGGGCTCGGCCGGCGCGCAGATCGACACCGGCGATGCGGAAAAAATGACCCGCGGCCTGATGGAGGACGAAAAAACCAAGATCGCCTGGAACGTGCCACGGGTGCTGATGGGGAAGAACCGCGTCAAGCTTCTGCTCAACATGCTGCTGATCGCCGCCCAGGCGATCCCGCGCGGCGGCGCGCTGACGGTCGATCCGGTCGGCGAGGGCGAGACCATGGGCTTCCGGATCACCGCGGCCGGGCTGAATGCGCGCATGCCGCAGACCGCGGCCACCCTGCTCAGCGGGGAGCCGGCCGAAGGCCACTCCATCGATGCCCACGCGATCCAGCCGTTCTACACCGGCATGCTCGCCCGCAGTTGCGGGCTCACGGCCGCGATGGCGAGCGATGGCGAGGCGGTGGTGGTGACCGCACGCTAGAAAGCGCGTGCGGGCAAACCCGCATCGGCGGCGCTCCGGCAGGCCGCAGGCGGGCTGCAACGGTTAACGATTGGTTAACGCGGCATGGACGAGATCGATGCACGGCCTGGCGCGCCGCGCGCCGCCGGTTAACACTTCGTTAAGCGCCATCGCGGTGCCATGCCGCAACAGAACTTAAACGCTTCCCCGCGACACTGTTGATTCCCGAGAGGTGCCGGTCCGGTGACCGGCAGCTCGCGGACAAGGCGGTTTTCATGGACGACCTCCTGCGCGAGTTTCTGACCGAAACCAACGAAAGTCTCGATGTCGTCGACGTCGAGCTGGTGCGTTTTGAGCAGGAACCCAACAACGCCAAGATTCTCGACAACATTTTTCGGCTGGTCCACACCATCAAGGGGACCTGCGGGTTCCTCGGGTTGCCGCGGCTCGAAGCGCTGGCGCACGCCGCCGAGAGCCTGATGGGCAAGTTCCGCGACGGCATGCCGATCACCGGCGATGCGGTCACGCTGGTGCTGTCCACCCTGGACCGGTTGAAGGACATCCTGAGCGAGCTTGAGAATCATCAGCGCGAGCCGGAAGGCACCGATGCCGATCTGATCTGCGCGCTCGAAGACATGACGCAGAAGGCGGCTGCGCCGAAGCCGGCGGCGGCCAAAACGGCTCCGGTCGAGCGCGTTGTCGGCGAGCTCATTCCCCAGGCGCTCGAGCGTCCGCTGCGGCCGGGCGAAGTCTCGCTCGACGAGCTCGAACGCGCCTTCCGCGCAGCGCCGGGACCGGAAAATGTGGCGCTCCCGCGCGAGAAGACGACGGCCGCCAGGGATGACGATGCCGAAGGCCGCGTCGCCAACCAGTCGATCCGCGTCAACCTCGATACGCTCGAGACCCTGATGACCATGGTGTCGGAGCTGGTGCTGACCCGCAACCAGCTGCTCGACATCGCGCGCCGCCACGAAGAGTCGGAATTCAAGGCGCCGCTGCAGCGCCTCTCCAGCGTCACCGCCGAGCTGCAGGAAAGCGTCATGAAGACGCGCATGCAGCCGATCGGCCACGCCTGGCAGAAGCTGCCGCGCGTCGTGCGCGACCTGGCAACCGAGCTCGGCAAGGACATCGAGCTCGAGATGCATGGCGCCGACACCGAGCTCGATCGCCAGGTGCTGGAGCGGATCAGGGATCCGCTCACCCATTTGGTGCGCAACTCCGCCGACCACGGCCTGGAGACGCGGGCCGAACGCATTGCCGCGGGCAAGCCCGAGAAGGGCACGATCCGGCTCAGCGCCTATCACGAAGGCGGTCACATCATCATCGGCATCGCCGACGACGGGCGCGGACTCAACACCGCGCGGATCCGGGAGAAGGCACTGGCGAGCGGACTCGCCACCGAAGCCGAGCTCGACAAGATGACGGAAGCCGAGATCCACAAGTTCATCTTCGTTGCCGGCTTGTCCACCTCCACGGCGGTCACCAGCGTGTCCGGCCGCGGCGTCGGCATGGATGTCGTTCGCAACAACATCGACCTGATCAGCGGCAGCATCGACGTCAATTCGGTCGAAGGCGAAGGCCTGAGCTTCACGATCAAGATTCCACTTACGCTCGCGATCATCTCCGCGCTCATCGTCGAGGCCGGCGGCGACCGTTTCGCGATCCCGCAGGTCTCGGTGGTCGAGCTGGTGCGCGTCCGCGCCCAGTCGGAGCACCGCATCGAGTGCATCAAGGGCGCCGCGGTGCTGCGGCTGCGCAACAAGCTCCTGCCGCTCGCCCATCTCAAGTCGCTGCTGAAGATGGACGGCGGCGACGTCATGCCCGAGAAGGGCTTTATCGTCGTGACGCAAATCGGAACCCAGACCTTCGGCATCGTCGTGGATAACCTGTTTCACACCGAGGAGATCGTGGTGAAACCGATGTCGACCAAACTGCGTCACATCGGCATGTTCTCCGGCAACACCATCCTGGGCGACGGCGCGGTGATCATGATCATCGATCCCAACGGCGCCGCGCAGGCGATCGGCGCCTCGGAGAATTCGAGCGCTGCCGCACGCGCCGAGGCTGAGGTAGAG
>CAMDEB010000419.1 GCA_945893085.1 Rhodoplanes serenus
GAAGGCGGGGACCCAGGGCCATAATCGCTGTGTTGCAACATGGGTCCCCGCCTTCGCGGGGACGACAGCAGAGTTGGCGGGGACGCCAGCAGTTCGCGGCAACGCTCAATGAATCTCCGGATCCGCCGTAGCCGCCGTGCCTTCCAGGAAGTCGAAGTCACACCCCTGGTCGGCCTGGCCGATGTGTTCGGAGAACATCGCCCCATACCCGCGCGTGTAACGCGGTGGCGGCTGCTTCCACGCCGCCTTGCGTCGCGCCAGCTCCGCGTCGCTGACGTGCAGGTGGATGCTGCGCTTGTCGACGTCGATCTCGATCTCGTCGCCGGTCTGCACGAACGCCAGCGGCCCGCCGATGAAGCTTTCCGGCGCGACGTGCAAAATGCAGGCGCCATAGCTGGTGCCGCTCATGCGGCCGTCGGAGATGCGGATCATGTCGCGCACGCCCTGCCCCAGCAGACGCTTCGGGATCGGCAGCATGCCCCACTCCGGCATCCCGGGCCCACCCTTCGGTCCCGCATTTTTGAGCACCAAAATATGGTCGGGCGTGACATCGAGATCGTCGCGCTCGATCTCGCGCATCATGTGGTTGTAGTCCTCGAACGCGATCGCCTTGCCGCGATGTTTCAAGAACCGCTTGTCGGCCGCCGCCGGCTTGATCACGCAGCCGTTCGGCGCGAGGTTGCCCTTGAGCACCGCGGTCGCACCTTCCGCATAGATCGGATCGGCGAGCGTGTGGATCACGTCGGGGATGTTGATCTCCGCACCTTCGATGTTCTGGCCGATGGTTTCGCCGGTGACGGTCATGCAGGAGAGATCGAGCTTTTCCTTCATCCCCATCATCAGCGCACGCAGGCCGCCGGCGTAGAAGAAGTCCTCCATCAGGTACTTGCCCGAAGGCCGCACGTTGGCGAGCACCGGGATTTCGCGCGAAAGCTGGTCGAAGCGCTCCATGTCGACCGGGATGCCCGCGCGTCTTGCCATCGCCACCACATGGATGATGGCGTTGGTCGAGCCGCCCATCGCCATGTGCACCTTGATGGCGTTGTCGAACGCCGCGGTCGTGAGGATCTTGTTCGGCGTCAAATCCTCCCACACCATGTCGACGATGCGCCGGCCGGCGGTGCCGCACATGCGCGGATGGTTGGAGTCCGCCGCCGGAATCGACGACGCGCCCGGCAGCGCCAGGCCGAGCGCCTCGGTGATCGCCATCATGGTCGCCGCCGTGCCCATCACCATGCAGGTGCCGAACGAGCGGGCGATGCCGCCTTCGATCTCGTTCCAGTCTTCGTCGGTGATGTTGCCGGCCCGCTTCTCGGTCCAATATTTCCAGACGTCGGAGCCGGAGCCGAGGAAATTGCCCTTCCAGTTGCCGCGCAGCATCGGGCCGGCGGGGATGTAGATCGCCGGCAGGCCCATGCTGATCGCGCCCATCACCAGGCCCGGCGTGGTCTTGTCGCAGCCGCCCATCAGCACCGCGCCGTCGAGCGGATGGCTGCGCAGCAGTTCCTCGGTCTCCATCGCCAGCATGTTGCGATACATCATGGTCGACGGCTTGACGAAGGTCTCCGACAGCGACATCGCCGGCAGCTCGATCGGGAAGCCGCCCGCCTGCAGCACGCCGCGTTTGACGTTCTCGGCGCGCACCCGCAGGTGCGCATGGCAGGGATTGATCTCGCTCCAGGTGTTGATGATGCCGATGACCGGCTTGTCCTGCCAGTCGTCGGCGTCATAGCCGATCTGGCGCAGCCGCGAGCGATGGCCGAACGAGCGCATGTCGGCAACGCCGAGCCAGCGATGGCTGCGGAGGTCTTCGGGCTTTTTGCGGCTCATCGCTTCCTCATGCTTTCGATCGGCATTCAATCTTGGCGCGTATCGCGCGCCGAGCACCATACTAGGCTCCTTCCAATCTGGGGAGGGCGCAGGCGACGATCCCGCGCATGCGGCGGACTGGCCGCCGCCTTGACAGCCCACCGGATTGAGACGAGCCTTTTGCCATGAAGCTCTCTCTTTCGGTGCGCATCGGCGAAAAGTATGCGGCCAAACGCGAGGCGGAGATTCCGCTTGCGGCGCTCGCCGACATCGCCGTTGCGGGCGGTTACCACGCGCTGTGCATGCGGGCGTCGCAGATCGGCATCCACACGCCCCGCGACGAGGTGATCGCGAGCGCGCGCATGCTGCGCGAACGCGGGCTCGCGGTGTCGATGGTCACCGGCGATTTCCCGATCCCGGAGAACACCGACGACGGCCCGCTGGCGCTGCGCAACATCGGCCCCTATCTCGATCTCGCCGAAGCGCTGGGCTCGGACCTGGTGCGGGTCTGCATCAAGAAGGACGAGGACATCGCCTGGACGCAGCGCGCCGCCGATGCGGCGAACGAACGCGGCATCCGGCTGGTGCATCAGTGCCACACCCGCTCGCTGTTCGAACTCATCGACGAGACGCTGGACGTGCTGCGTCGCATCGGCCGCAAGAATTTCGGCCTGACCTACGAGCCCGCCAATCTGGAGTTCTGCAATCAGCCTTACGGCCCGAACACGATCAAGCGGTTCGTGCCGCATCTGTTCAACGTCTACTTCCAGAACGCGCGCCGCAACGAGGCGGGCGATTCCAAGACCGTCACCTGGTGTTGCGGCGAAGTCCGGTTCGATCAGATCCCGATCTGGGAAAGCGGCGGGATCGACTTCCCGGCGATCATGCGGACGCTGGAGGCGATCGGCTACGACGGATATGTCACCAGCCATCAGGCTTCGCTCGGCGCGCATCGCGAGAACGCCGAACACACCGCCCGCTACCTGCGAACGCTGGCGCGGTTCGAGCCCGCAAGCACGACCTTGGTTTCATAAGGATACGACCATGCCACCGATCAAGCCGTTGTGGGGCGCGCTGCTCGCCGCCGTCATCCTGGCCTCGCATGCGACAGAAGTGACCGCGCAGGCGAAATACCCCAATCGACCGATCCGGCTGATCGTCCCGTTCGCGCCCGGCGGCGGCGTCGACGTGGTGGCCCGCATCGTCGGACAGAAGGTCAGCGAGAAAATCGGCCAGCCCATTCTGGTCGAGTCCAAGCCCGGCGCCGGCGGCGCGCTTGCGGTCAACGAACTGATGCGGGCCGACCCGGATGGCTACACGCTGCTGATCACGACCAGCTCGCACGCCACCCTGCCGACGCTCAACAAACTGTCCTGGCATCCGAGCAACGATTTCGCGCCGATCGCGAGCGTGTATTCCTACATGCTGGTCATGACCACCAATGCCGCGAGCACGTCGCACTTCCGCACGCTCGGCCAGTTCCTAAACTATCTCCGCGCCAATCCGGGCAAGATCAACTGGGGCTCATCAGGCATTGGCGGCCCGCAGCATCTCGTCGGCACGCAATTCGCCAAGGTCGCCGGCATCGACATGGTGCACGTGCCCTATCGCGGCAATGGACCGATGCTGCAGGCGATCCTGGCCAACGACGTTCAACTCGTGTTCGACACGCCGACGCTCGTGCTTCCGCACATCCAGGCCGGCAAGCTGACCGCGCTGGCCGTGACCGGCGAAAGCCGATTGCAGAAGCTTCCGGACGTTCCGACGGTGCGGGAGACCGGCCTGCTCAACTACGTCGCCGAGGGCCAGATTTTTGTCCTCGCAGCGAAGGGGATACCGGCGCCCGTGCAAACCTTCCTGAACAAGGAGTTCGCCTCGGCCCTGGATGACAAAGAGGTTCGCGACCGGCTGACCGGGCTCGGGCTGACGGTGCCTGAAGGCAGCAAGAACACGGTCGCCGCCCTCAAGAAGCACATCGACGATTTCGAAGGGGCCTACGGCAAGCTGATCACCGAACTCGGCATCAAGGCCGAGTAGGGTTTCGCGGACCTGGAAAAAAAATGGCCGGGATATAAATCCCGGCCGCTGCCACAATCGTCTCGCTTTCACTCCACGCTGGCGCCGGACAGTTCGACCACCTTCCGCCACTTCTCGGTCTCGGAAGCGATGATCTTGCCGAAGTCGGCCGGCGTGCCGCCCATCGACGTCCCGCCCAGCTCGGCCAGCCGCG
>CAMDEB010000420.1 GCA_945893085.1 Rhodoplanes serenus
CGCGTGCTGGTGCCGTTCCGGGTGTCGATCCCGACGCCGATCGGCCAGGGGTGATGCAGGCGACGCAGTTTGTTTCGGTCGCCCGGCCCTCGCGCGCCACGGCGGCGGGTCCCAAAACTCAGTGACAAGGCCGGCGTTGGCGCCGTCCCGGGTTGCGGACCGGCCAACTTATCCACAAGTTATCCACAGTTTTCCGACGACGCCACATTCGGCCAAATGATCATCGAATCCACCATCACGTGTCCGAGCTGCGGGCATCGGGCCACTGAGACGATGCCCACCGATGCCTGCCAATTCTTCTATGACTGCAAGGGTTGTCGCGAACGGCTCAAGCCGCTGCCCGGAGATTGCTGCGTATTCTGTTCGTATGGATCGGTGCCTTGTCCTCCGATCCAGGCCGACAAGGGCTGCTGTCATCCCTGACCCCCGCGACCGCTGGACCTGTGGGGGCTTGACTCCCGGCGCCGGGCCGCGTCGCTCCGCCGTTAATGTTTGAGGGCCGGAAATGACCCTGAGGCGAGGGGTGAAACACTCGATCTGGGGCCCGGGCCTGATGCCGACGCGAGATGTCGCCGGGAACGAACCCGCACAGCCCCCGAGTCACCGATTCGGGCGCCTTTCGTTCCAGACTCGTTCCCTTCCTTAAGCCTGGAGCCATTCCCGCGTCGCATTGTGACGCATTGTGATACAGAAAGGCTGGCAGCCGAAGAATTGCCCGCCGCTGACGCGGACCGCCCCCAGCCCGGAAAACCAATGTCCCTTTCGTTCTCGTCGCCCGCCGCTCGCGACGCCCGTCCCCGTGGCGCCGGCGTGACCGCCGTTCTCGGGCCGACCAACACCGGCAAGACCCATCTCGCCATCGAACGCATGCTGGGGCATTCGTCCGGCATCATCGGGCTGCCGCTGCGGCTGTTGGCGCGCGAGGTCTACAACAAGGTCGCCGCGCGGGCCGGGGTGGAGAATGTCGCCCTTGTCACCGGCGAGGAGAAGATCAAGCCGCCGAACCCGCGCTATTGGGTGTCCACCGTCGAGGCGATGCCGCGCGATCTCGACGTTGCCTTCGTCGCCGTCGACGAGATCCAGCTCGGCGCCGACTTCGAGCGCGGCCATGTCTTCACCGACCGCATGCTCAACCGCCGTGGCCGCGAGGAGACGCTGGTGCTCGGCGCCGCGACCATGCGGCCGATGGTCGAGAAGCTGTTGCGCGGCGCCAATATCGTGCAGCGTCCGCGGCTCTCGCAGCTCACCTATGCCGGCGACAAGAAGCTGACCCGGCTGCCGCGGCGCAGCGCCATCGTCGCGTTCTCGACCGACGAGGTCTATGCCATCGCCGAGCTGATCCGCCGCCAGCGCGGCGGCGCCGCGGTGGTGCTCGGCGCGCTGTCGCCGCGCACCCGCAACGCCCAGGTCGAGCTCTACCAGTCGGGTGACGTCGACTATCTGATCGCCACCGATGCGATCGGCATGGGGCTCAATCTCGACGTCGACCACGTCGCCTTCGCCTCCGACCGCAAATTTGACGGCTACCAGTACCGCCGGCTCAACCCGGCCGAACTGGCCCAGATCGCCGGCCGCGCCGGCCGCGCCCAGAGCGACGGCACCTTCGGCACCACCGGCCGCTGCGCGCCGTTCGACGACGAGCTGGTGCGGGCGCTGGAGAGCCATTCGTTCGAACCGGTCAAGATGCTGCAATGGCGCAACAGCGACCCCGACTTCGCCTCGATCGGCGCGTTGCAGGCCTCGCTCGCGGCGACGCCGACCGAGAGCGGGCTGACCCGCGCGCCGGTCGCCGAGGACATCCTGGTGCTGGAGCACGCCGCCCGCGACGAGGAGATCCGCGCCATGGCCACGACCCGGGCCGCGGTCGAGCGGTTGTGGGCGGTCTGTCAGGTTCCCGACTACCGCAAGATCGCGCCGGCGACACACGCGGAGCTTGCGGTCACCCTCTTTGGGTTCTTGATGCGAGAGGGTAGAATTCCCGACGACTGGTTCTCCCGCCAAGTCGCGCAGGCCGACCGGACCGATGGCGACATCGATACGCTCTCGAACCGGATCGCGCATGTGCGGACTTGGACCTTCGTGGCGAACCGCCCGGACTGGCTTGCCGATCCCGATCATTGGCAGGCCGTCGCACGTAGCGTTGAGGACAGACTCTCGGATGCACTGCACGAGCGTCTTACCGAGCGTTTCGTGGACCGCCGCACCAGCGTTTTGATGCGGCGGCTGCGAGAGAACGTAATGCTCGAAACCGAAATCAAGACCACAGGCGAAGTGATCGTCGAAGGCCACGCTGTGGGCCGGCTCGACGGCTTCACCTTCGCGGTCGATCAGTCCGCCGCCGGCTCCGAAGCGAAGGCCCTGCACGCGGCCGCGCGCAGCGCGCTTGCGAGCGAGATCGACGCGCGCGCCACCAAGGTCACGCAGGCGCCGGAGCGCGAGTTCGTGCTCGCCTCCGACGGCACGCTGCGCTGGGTCGGCGCGCCGGTCGGCAAGCTCATTCCCGGCGACGACGTGCTGCGCCCGCGCCTGCGCGTCATCGCCGACGAGCAATTGACCGGCGCCGCGCGCGAGGCGGTGCAGGGGCGGCTCGATCTCTGGCTCAGGTCTCACATCGAGCGGCTGCTGGCGCCGCTGTTCGCGCTGGCCGCGGCCGACGACGTGACCGGCATCGCGCGCGGCATCGCCTTCCAGTTGATCGAATCGCTGGGCGTGCTCGAGCGGCAGAGGGTCGGCGAAGAGGTCAAGGGACTGGATCAGCCGTCGCGCTCGACGCTGCGCAAGTACGGCGTGCGGTTCGGCGCCTATCACCTGTACATGCCGATTCTGCTCAAGCCCGCGCCGCGCAGCCTGGCGGCGCAGCTCTGGATGCTCAAGCACGAAAGTCCGGAGGCCAAGGGGCTCGAGGAGTTGCAACGCCTCGCGTCGAGTGGCCGCACCTCGATCCCGGTCGACAAGGAAACGCCGAAGACGCTCTACCGCACCATCGGCTACCGGGTGTGCGGCGAGCGCGCGATCCGTGTCGACATCCTGGAGCGGCTCGCCGATCTGATCCGGCCGGCGCTGACCTGGCGCAGCGGCTCGACCGGCGAACGGCCGGCCGGCGCGATCGACGGCTTCGGTTTCACGGTCACCGGCGCGATGACCTCGCTCACCGGCGCCTCGGGCGAAGACTTCGCCTCGATCCTGCGCTCGCTCGGCTATCGCATGGAGAAGCGGCCCACGCCGGCGGAGCCGGCCGCGGCAACCACGTCGGCGGAGCCGGCCGTGGCAACCACGCCGGCGGAGCCGGCTGCGGCAACCACGTCGGCGGAGCCGGCCGCGGCAACCACGTCGGCGGAGCCGGCCGCCACCACGCCGGTGGAGCCGGTTGCTGCATCGTCCGAGGCGGAGACCGCCGAAGCGCCCGCGGCCGAGAGCGCGGAAGCTGTGCTCGCCGAGGTTTCCGATTCGGCTGTCGTGGCCGATGCGCCGCCGCTCGTCGAGCCGGCATCGCCCGAGCCGGTCGCGCCGCCGGTTGCGATTGTGGAGGTCGTGCGCAAGCCGCTGCCGGACAACGTGTTCGATCCGCGCGCGGAAGCGATCACGCCGGTGGTGCAAGCGAGTGTTGAGGTTCCTGCTGAAACTCCCGCCGAAATTTCGACTGAAATTCCGGCAGACGCAGCGCCCGCTGCGGATGCCGAGGCCGCGTCCGCGTCCGAAGCAACTCCCGCATCCGAAGCGGCGCCCGCATCCGAAGGCGCGCCCGCCGCGGCCGAGGAGCCGGCCTTCATCGAAGTCTGGCGTCCCGGCCGTCCCGGCGGCCAGCAGCGCCAGCGCGAAGCCGACAAGCGGCCGCCGCGCCGTCGCCGCGAACGTCCGGCGACGCAGCCGCAAGCTACGGATGCCGTCGCGGGCGAGGCCGCCGTCGCCGCAACTGCGGACGGTCAACCGGTTGCCGCGGCCGCAATGCCGTCCGGCCAACCCGACGGCGAACGCAAGCCGCGCCGCGATCGTCCGCGCCGCCACCGGCCCGAACGCAAGGAGGG
>CAMDEB010000421.1 GCA_945893085.1 Rhodoplanes serenus
GATCTGGCGGGCGCGCTGCGCCGCCTCCTGCGCCGGGTTGTCGTAGAAATGCGTGAAGTAGCTGCACATCAGCCGGCCGGGCTTGTGGCCGTGCTTGATGCAGGTCTCGTTGTAGAGATCGGCGACCTGCTTCAATCCGCCGTAGCTCATGGCGGCGGCGAATGGCGCCACGATCAGCCCGTAGCCGAGCCGGGCGGCGAGCTCGATCGAGGGTTTCGAGAACGAGCCGATGTAGGCCGGCAGCGGCTTCTGGATCGGCTTCGGCGTGATCCGCACGTCGTCGAAATGATAGTGCTTGCCGTGATGCGAGATGCGGTCGTCGGCCGCCCACAGCTTCTGGATCACCTCCATGCCCTCTTCGAAGATGCTCTGGTTGTTCTTGAAGTCGACGTGGAACGGCTCGTATTCGCGAGCGTCGTAGCCGCGGCCGGAGGCGAAGTCGACGCGGCCGTTGCTGAGCAGGTCGAGCGTCGCCCACTGCTCGGCGACGCGGATCGGATGGTGCAGCGGCGTCACCGTGACTGCGGGCGCGAGCCGGATGTGCTTGGTGCGCGCGGCGATATAGGCCAGCACGATATCGGGACAGGACAGCACGCCGAGCGAATTGAAATGGTGCTCGCCGATCCACGCCGAGTGCATGCCGAGCTGGTCGGCATAGAGCGCCTCGCTGGTGATGTCGGAGACGAACTGGTTCGCGTCGCGCGGATTGTTTTCGTAGTGGTTGTCGCTGAGCGTGAAATATCCGAATTCCATGGCTCGTTCCCTCTCTGGCGCCGCCGGCCGTTTTCGGCCGTTCTGGTGCATTCACAATAGATGCAAATGCAAGTGTTGTAAATGCATCCGAAGCGCCCTAAACAGGCGCGGCTGCGGGCGAAATAGGTCAGCGATGCTTTCCTATCGGCGCGCCGCACGCGAGCCAGGATCCGGCGCCGTGACCAAGCATTCGCATCTCGATCTCGGCAATTTCCTGCCCTACCTGATCAACCGCGTCGGCTCGGCGCTGGTGGCGAATTTCTCCGAACACGCGCTCGCCGCGCACGATCTCAGCATCGCCATGTGGCGGGTGCTGGCGGCGCTGTCGACCAACGGCGAGCAGCGGCAGATCGATCTCGCGGCGATGACCTCGACCGACGCCTCGACGCTGTCGCGGCTGGTGACGCGGCTGGTCCGCCTCGGGCTCGTCACGCGCAGCCGCTCCAAGACCAGCAGCCGCGAGGTGGTGATCGCGCTGTCGCCGAAGGGCACGGCGCTGGTGGACCGGCTGATCCCGATCGCGCGTCAATTGCAGGACATAGCCGTTGCCGGAATTCCGGCCAAGGACATGACGGTGGTGAAGCGCGCGCTGCGCAAAATGCACGAGAACATGGCGGGCGGCTGACGACAGCGGGAAGGCTATGCGCTACTCTGCGCCAACCTCAACCTTGCCCGGACCCGCCATGAACATCCGTGAATCCGCTGCTCCCGCCCGCGTCAAAGGCCCGATCGTCTGGCTCGACATGGACCAGAAGGAGCTCGACGACGCCTACGACCAGATCGTCTACGCGCCCAACCGCGACGTGGTGCATGCGCGCAACGCCTTCAACAGCGATCGGGTGCGCGCGCGGCTGGGCGCGCCGAAGCGGATCGCCTACGGGCCGACGCCGATCGAGGCGCTCGACCTGTTCGCGACGAAAAAGCCGAACGCGCCGATCAACGTGTTCATCCACGGCGGCGCCTGGCGGCAGCGTTCCGCCCAGGACTATGCGTTCATGGCGGAAACCTACGTCAACGCCGGGGCGCATTTCATCGCGCTGGATTTCGTCGGCATCGAGGGCACCGGCGGCGATCTGCTGCCGATCGCCGACCAGATCGGCCGCGCCATCGCCTTCGTCCACAACAACGCCGCGAGCTTCGGCGGCGATCCGAACAAGCTCTACATTTCCAGCCAGTCGTCGGGCGCGCATCTCGGCGGCGTAATGGCGGTGACCGATTGGGCGAAGGATCACGGCCTGCCGAAGGACGCGATCAAGGGCGCGCTGCTCTGCTCGGGCATGTACGACCTGAAGCCGGTGCGGCTGTCCAAGCGCTCCGAATACGTCAAGTTCACCGACGCGATGGAGGACAAGCTCTCCTCGCAGCGCCACCTCGACCGGCTGCACTGTCCGGTGATCATAGCCCACGGCACCTGCGAGACGCCGGAATTCCAGCGCCAGGCGCGCGACTTCGCGGCGGCGGTGAAGGCCGCCGGCAAGCCGGTCACGCTGCTGGTCGCCGAGGGCTACAACCACTTCGAGATGCCGGAGATGCTGGCCAATCCCTACAGCATGCTCGGCCACGCGGTGCTGGAGCAGATGAAGCTGATTTGATCACTCGTTCGGGGGCGCGTTCATGCGGTTGCATTGGTTGCTGGCAGGCGCTCTTTGCGCTGCCGTTTCGATCGGCGGCGCGACGGCGGGTAAGGCGCAGGGCTTTCCCACCGCTCCGGTGCGGATGATCGTCACCACCGGCGCCGGCGGCGCGCCGGACGTCATCGCCCGCATCGTCGCGGAAGGGCTCGGCAGGCTCTGGGGCCAGCAGGTGTTCGTGTCGAACCATCCCGGCGCGGCGGGTTCGATCGGGATGCGGGTCGCGGGCACCTCGCCGGCCGACGGCTACACGCTGCTGCACGCGTTGTCGTCGAGCTTCGTGGCGCTGCCCGAGATCGCCTCCGGATACCCCTACGACCTGGTGCGCGACTTCGTGTCGATCGGCTTCATCTGCGAGCAGCCGATGGCGGTCGCGGTGCCGGCGTCGCTCGGCATCAACACGCTCGCCGAGTTCATCGCCTACGTGAAGCAGCGGCCGGGCGCGGTCAATGTCGCGGTGCTGAGCCGCGGCGGCATTCCGCATCTGCTGGCGGAGTGGATCAAGATGGAGGCCAAGCTCGACATGACCTCGATCAACTACCCCGGCACGCCGGCGGGACTGACCGACGTCATGGGCGGGCGCGTGCAGGCGATCATCGACGGACTGCCGAGCCTCGCCGGCGCAGTCAGCGGCGGCACGCTGAAGCTGATCGCGGTCGGATCGGCGCAGCGCCTGCCGAACCGCCCCGAGACGCCGACGGTGGCCGAGACGCTGCCGGGCATCAAGCGCGCGCTCGGCTGGTTCGCGCTGATGGCGCCGCCCGGCACGCCGGAACCGGTCGCGCGAAAAATAAGCGACGATCTGCGTGTGGTGCTGGGCCAGCCCGAGCTGGTCAAGAAATTCCAGGACATCGCCAGCTACACCCGGCCGATGACGCCGGTGGAGCTGCTGGCCTACATCCGTGAAGAACAGCAGTTGTGGAAGCCGGTGATCGAACAGGTCGGAATGAAGGCGAAGTAGGGGGACGAGGCGCTGTCGCGTTTTAGCGCCGGGAGCGTTCGATGGAGGCATGGCTGCACATCGCGACCAAGCATGCCATCGTGGTGATCAACGCGATGGCGCTGATCGTGATCGTCATCGGCACGATCGAGGCCTTCGTCCGCGGGCTCCGGGCGCTGCTGCAGGCGGACAGCGACCATCGCGAGGTCTGGATCCGCTACGGGCGCTGGCTGGTGGCGGGGCTGACATTCCAGCTCGGCGCCGACATCATCGAAACATCGATCACGCCGAACTGGGAGGATATCGGCCGGCTCGCCGCCGTGGCCGTGATCCGCACGTTTCTCAATTTCGTTTTGAATAGGGAATTGTCCGAGATGGTCGGGACAGAGCAGTCCGGTAAGGTGATGCACAATCCATGACGTTGCCATCCTTCGAGACGCCCGCCTTCAGCGGGCTCCTCAGGATGAGGTTCGTAATTGTAGTTCATTGCAATTGACTCGATCTTAGCTCCGCCCTCATCCTGAGGAGCGCCCGAAGGGCGCGTCTCGAAGGACGAGGGCGGCCCGTGACCAGCGGTGCGTTCCTTTACATCCTGCGTTGCGCGGACGGGAGCTACTATGTTGGCTCCGCTCGCACGAGCCTTGAGTCTCGCGTTGCGGAGCACAACGCCGGTGCGTTTGGTGGCTATACTGCCAAGCG
>CAMDEB010000422.1 GCA_945893085.1 Rhodoplanes serenus
ATGGCCGACATCGACGGCGCCGAGCGCTTGCGCAACGGCCACTCCGCGCGCAATGTCGGAACGATGCGCATCGTCGGGCGAGATCGCACCCAGCGCACCGGGCGGTACCAGCAGGTCCTGCAAAAGATCGTCGGCGCCGAGGACGCGAAACCCTTCGCCTTCGAGCTCTTTCACCAGCACGCGCAAGACGGCGTCATCGCCGCCGGCCGCCGCGACCTTGGCCAGCACCAGCAGGCCACGTGCATCGGGACGCAATGTCGAAAGAGCGGGCCGGCGCATCTTGCCTGCGAGCACCACGGCCTGGCAGCCGGCCTGGCGCAGGAGTTGGAACGTCTTGCCGACCGCGGCGATGTCGACCCACGCATGGCGTGTGCCGGTGACGAGACCGGGATCGGTGAACCCGTTGAAGGCGACGACGAACGGTTCGCGGCCACCGGCGCGGCACGCCTCGACCAACATGGCGGGAAGGTCGCCGCTCCCCGCAAGGATGCCGACGCTCTGCGCCGACACGGGCGCCGCCGACACGGTCACTAGCCGCTCCGGGCGGCCTTGGGTTGGCAGAGTGCGCGATCGGCCTGCGCCTTGATGAAGCCGAGCACCTCTCCGACCAGGGCGTTGTCGCCGAACTCTTCGCGCACGTCGGCGAGCCGCTCCTGGAAGGTGCCCTCTTCGCCGAACAGCATGCGATAGGCCTTCTGCAGGTCGTGGATCGCCTCGCGCTCGAAGCCGCGGCGCTTCAGGCCCACGAGGTTCAGACCAGCGAGATGGGCCCGGTCGCCCATTACTGTGCCGAAGGGAATGACGTCGGCTTCGACCGCCGACATCCCGCCGATCATTGCGTGGGCACCGATGCGCACGAACTGATGCACGGCCGACATGCCGCCGAGAATGGCGTGGTCGCCGATCACGACGTGACCCCCGAGGGTGCAGTTGTTCACGAGGATGACGTGATTGCCGATCTTGCAGTCATGGGCCACGTGGGCGCCCGCCATGATCAGGCAATCATCGCCGATGCTCGTCACCATGCCGCCGCCGCGCGTGCCGGGGTTGATGGTTACGTGCTCACGGATCTTGCAGCGCGCGCCGATCACGACCTCCGACGGCTCGCCCGCATACTTGAGGTCTTGCGGCGCGTGGCCGACGCAGGCGAACGGAAAGATCTCGACGTTGGGACCGATCCGCGTACGCCCGGCCACGACAACATGGGAGTGCAGGATCGCGTTCGGACCGAGTTCGACATCGGCATCGATGCGGCAAAACGGTCCAACCTTGGTGCCGGCGCCGAGGCGAGCGCCCGGTGCGACGGCGGCAGTCGGATGAACCTCGCTGGTGTCACCGTCCCGAGACGCGTGCGCCTGCTGTTTACTCATCGACGACCATGGCGCTGAAGTTGGCCTCGGCGACGACCTTGTCGTCCACCGTGCACTTGCCGTCAAATTTCCAGACGTTGGCGCGGCGATGCGTCTTGGTGACGTGTATGCGCATTGAATCTCCCGGCACGACGGGCTTTCGGAAGCGCGCGTTTTCGATGGCGAGGAAGTAGACGAGCTTGCCGGATCCCTGCAGATCGCGCTCCGAGTAGGCGCAAAGCACTGCCGCCGTCTGCGCCATCGCCTCGACGATCATGACTCCCGGCATGATCGGCCGCGCCGGGAAATGACCGACAAAATGCGGCTCGTTGATTGTGACGTTTTTGATGCCGACCGCACTCTGATCCGGAATCATGTCGACGACTCGATCGACCATGAGCATCGGATACCGATGCGGGATCATCCGCATGATCTGCAGGATGTCGGCCGTACCGACCTCGATGCCGGCGGTATCGTTCATCACTCCTCCTTGGCCGCGTCCGCGGCGAGGCGCGCCATCTTCCTCAGAGACGCAGTTTGCCGGTGCCAGGCGCGAATAGGAACGGCCGGGTAGCCACCGACGGTTTGACCCGGCAGAACGTCACGAATGACACCGCTGCCACCGGCGATCTGAACCCCGGATCCGATCGTCAGATGCCCCGCGATGCCGACCTGGCCACCCATCGCGACGAAGTCACCTAGCGTTGTACTGCCGGCAATGCCGCACAGGCCTGCGACGATACAGCCACGCCCAAGCCGAACGTTGTGCCCGATGTGGACAAGGTTGTCGATCCAGCAGCCCGGTCCGATCACCGTGTCGGGCCCCGAGCCGCGGTCGATGGTGGTATTGGCGCCGACTTCGACGCCGTCGTGGATGACGACGCGGCCGAGCTGCGGCACCCGGATGTGGCCCTTGGCATCGGGGACGAAGCCGAAGCCGTCCTGCCCGATCCGTACGCCGGGATAGAGGTTCACGTTGGCGCCGATGACGGCATGACTGATGCTCGCGCCGACCCCCACGCGGCACCCCTCCCCCAGCACGACGCCGCGGCCGATGCTGGCGTTGGCGCCGATGAAGCACCCCTTGCCGATCTCGGCATGGGCGCGAATCACGGCGCCCGGTTCGATCGTGCACCCCGCCCCAATGCGGGCGGTGGCATCGACATGCACGGCCGCCGCAACCCCGCCTTCGGGCCGCGGCTCTGGATAGAGCAGCGCCGCCACGAGCGCAAACGTGCGGTGCGGATTGTTGGAAAAGAGCAGGACCGCGCCCTTGGGGGCCAACTCGCGATGCTTGGCGCGGATCGCAATCGCGCCGGCGCCGGTCGCGGCAACCTGAGCGCGGTAGCGGGGATGGTCAAAGAACGCGAGGTCCGCCGGCCCGGCCGCGTCCAAGGCGGCGACGCCCGCAATGCTCCGGGTGCCGTCGCCTGCGAGGTTCGCCCCGCTTCGCTCCGCTAGTTCCGCCGCACTGAACGGACCGCTGGCAGTGAAGAAGCGCGGATCCGGCATCTACCGTTCGGGCGGCAGCGTTACCGCGACCGACGGCAGACGCTGATCTACCCGCGTCTGCGTATCCGCGGTCAGGTCGAGCGCCGCTGCTGGTACCAGCACCGCGTTGCGGTCGAGCACCAAGTTGAAACCCCGCTCGCGCTGCAATTCGGTCAGCGCCGACACGATGGCCGTGGTCACCTTGCCCATCGCTTCGCTGAACAGGCGATCCCACGTGCGACTGCGCTCCTCGACCAGGCGTTGGGCGCGGTCGACCGCTGCCTCGAATTCGCGGCGGCGCGCCGCAAAAGCGTCAGCCGCAAGGATCGCCTGCTGCCGCTGCAACTCCTGTTCCTGCGCGCGGAGTTGATCCTCGATCTTGCTGATCTCGGTCGAATAGACCTCCTGAATCGCCGCCATCTGCCGCTGGATGTCCTTGGCGGCCAGCGAGTTGGCGCGCACCTGGGCGACATCGACGACGGCGATGATTGCGGCGGGCAACGGGGTCGCGGGCGCCTGCGTCGTCGCCTTTGGCACAACCTGCGGCGCCGCCGGCGTGGTGGTCTTCGGCACTACCGGCGCAGGAGTTGTCGTCTTCGGCGCCACCTGCGCCCAGGCGTTCGACGCCAACAAGAGCCCGGCCAAGAGGGCCAATACTCGAACCATCATGCGTAAGACCTCTGCTTGAACTCTAGAAGCGCGAGCCAAAGCTGAACCGGAACCGCTCCGTGCGGTCGAACTCCTCGGTCCGCAGCGGCCAGGCGAACTCGAAGCGAATCTGTCCGATCGGCGACATCCACGAAAGACCCGTGCCGTACGTGACACGCGGCTCGGTGCTATCGAGAATGCCGCCCGCTCCCGGCTCGATGCCCGGTCCCCACAGCGCGCCCATGTCGGTGAACACGCTGCCGCGTACGCCCAAGTCCCTAGGCAAGCCGATCGGGAAGCTCATCTCGGCCGTCGTCACATAGTAGGCCCTGCCACCCAGCGAATCGAGCGTATCGGGGTCGCGCGGACCAATGCCGGAGTTGCGGAAGCCGCGGAACGTGTCGCCACCCATGAAGAATCGCTCGGCGATGCTGAGGTCCTTGCCGAGGCCCGTGATGTGGCCGACATCAACGGCGAGCGTGCCGATCCAATCCTCGGACCACAACGGCGTGTGGT
>CAMDEB010000423.1 GCA_945893085.1 Rhodoplanes serenus
TCGCGGATCAGCTTCATCACGTGGTTGGCGCGATCGGGATAATTGGCCTTCAGCCATTCGATGAACAGGTCGCGCACCTCAAGCGGCAGCCGCAGCAGCACATAGCCCGCGCTCTTGACCCCCGCCATCGCCGCCGCGTCGAGGATGCGTTCGATGTCGGCGTCGTTGATCGCCGGAATGACCGGCGCCACCATCACCGAGGTCGGCACGCCGGCCGCCGACAACTGGCGCAGCGCCTCGAGCCGGCGCCCGGGCGACGCTGCACGCGGCTCCATGGTGCGCGCGAGGGCGGCGTCGAGCGTGGTCACCGAGATCGCGACCTTCGCCAGGTTGCGCTCGGCCATCCGGGCGAGGATATCGAGGTCGCGCAGCACCAGCGCCGACTTGGTCACGATGCCGACCGGATGACCGGCGCGCTCCAGCACTTCGAGGATGCCGCGCATCACCTGATGCTTGCGCTCGATCGGCTGGTAGGGGTCGGTGTTGGTGCCGATGGCGATGGTGCGCGGCTGATAGTTCGGCGACGACAGTTCGCGCTCCAGCAGCGCGGGCGCGTCGGGCTTCACGAACAGCTTCGATTCGAAATCGAGGCCGGGCGAAAGACCGAGATAGGCGTGCGTCGGCCGCGCGAAGCAGTAGACGCAGCCGTGCTCGCAGCCGCGATAGGGATTGATCGAGCGGTCGAAGGAGATGTCGGGCGACTCGTTCCGGGTGATGATCTTGCGCGTCGAATCGATCGAGACCGTGGTCTGGAATGGCGGCAGCTCTTCGAGGCTCTGCCAGCCGTCATCGAATGCGATGCGTGCGATCGGCTCGTAGCGGCCGGATGTATTGGACAGGGTGCCGCGGCCGCGGCGACGCTCCCGGTCGACGCCGGTGCCCAAAATGCCCGGCATGCCAGCCGCAAAATCACCCGCCGGCGCGGAGGGCACCGACGCCGGCGGGCTGCGAAGGGCTGCGGAAGAACGAGCCATGGGTGACCGTAGCCGATTGATGTGAACAAAACAAGAACGATCTTACGCCTCACACATAGTTTCGCCGTGTGCGAATACAATGCCCCGTTCGGGCGTTTGGTTTCCTGAGGGCGAAGTGAAAGGCCGGGAGAACTCGGATGAAGAGACTAATTTTGTTGGTCGGAACGGTGGCGGCAGCAGTGCTACTCGACCCGCAGCCGGGTTTCGCCCGTTACGAAGGGCCCTGGTGCATGCACATGAGTGTGGGCCGGGGCGACGTGATCAGCCGCTGCGACATGCGGAGCTACGAGATGTGCCGCGTCGAGATGGGCGGGCTGGGCGGTACTTACTGCACTCAGAATCCCTGGTATCGCGCGTCCGCCGCCGAACAGCCGCGACGGCGCAAGGCCAAGCGGCGAGACTAGCCGGTACGGGATCCGGGCCAGATACTTGACTCAGTCAAGCATCTGGTCGACGCTTTCGTCATGGCAGTCCTGGCCGGTCCTGAACGAGAGCAGCGCGTCGATGCTGTGCGGCGCTTCAACCGCTTTTATACCCAGCACGTCGGCGTGCTGCAGCATGGCTGGCTCGACAGCCCGTTCTCGCTCACCGAGGCGCGGGTGCTCTACGAGATCAAGCAGCGCCAGGCCGCCACTGCGAGCGACATCGCCGGCGACCTTGGCCTCGACGCCGGCTATCTGAGCCGCATCCTGCGTCGCTTTGAAAAGCGCGGGCTGATCCGCAAGCAGGTTTCCCCGGCGGACGCGCGGCAGAGCTTTCTGTCGATCACGGCTGCGGGCCGCAGGGCGTTCGCGCCGCTGGAAGCCCGCACCAAGCAGCAGGTGGGAGAGGTGCTGGCGCGGCTCGGCCCGCCCGCCCAGGACCGGCTGGTCGAGGCGATGCGAACCGTCGAGTCCTTGCTGGTTGCAACACCAGAAGCCGAAGCCAAAGTTGTGCTGCGCCAGCCGCAGCCGGGCGACTTCGGCTGGATCGTTTCGCGCCACGCCGTCCTGTACGCGCAGGAATACCAATGGACCGACCCGTTCGAGGGCCTCTGCGCGCAGATCGTCGCCGACTTCGTCAACAACTACGACCCGCAACGCGAACGCTGCTGGATCGCCGAACTCGACGGCCGGAACGTCGGCTGCGTGATGCTGGTGAAGGACGCCGCGGAGGTCGCCCGCCTGCGCCTACTGCTGGTCGACCCGTCGGCGCGCGGGCTCGGCATCGGCATGCGGCTCACCGATGAATGCGTCAATTTTGCGCGCGCCTGCGGCTATCGGCGGATCACGCTATGGACCCACAGCGTGCTCACCGCGGCCCGCCACGTCTACCAGAAGGTGGGATTCCGGCTGACGTCAAGCGAGCCCCGGCATAGCTGGGGCCAGGACGTCGTCAGCGAGCATTGGGATTTGACGTTGTAGTTTGCCTGCGTATGGCGGGCCAATCAGACCGTCGCGCCTTGCGCCTTCGGCCGCCGCAGGTGCTCGTCGAGCCGCGGCATCAGCTCCACGAAGTTGCACGGGCGATACCGGTAGTCGAGCTGATGGACGAGAATTTCGTCCCAGGCGTCGCGGCAGGCACCGGGCGAACCCGGCAGGCAGAAGATGAAGGTGGCATTGGCGACGCCCGCGGTCGCGCGCGACTGCACGGTGGACGAGCCGATCTTGGGATAGCTCACCATGTGGAAGGCGGTGGAGAAGCCATCCATCCGCTTCTCGAACAAGGGCTCGACCGCCTCCGGCGTCACGTCGCGGCCGGTGAAGCCGGTGCCGCCGGTGCTGATGATCGCGTCGATCGCCGGATCGGCGATCCAGGCGCGCAGTTGCGCGCGGATCTTTTCCACGTCGTCGGTGACGATGGCGCGCCCGGCAACCGCGTGACCGGCCTTCTCGATGCGCTCGGCGAGCGTCGAGCCGGATTTGTCCTCCGCAAGGCTGCGCGTATCGGAAACCGTGAGCACCGCGATCTTCAGCGGTACGAACTGTCTATTCTCGTCGAGGCCGGGCATGGCCCATTGTCCCACTCGCGCCGACGTTTGTCATCGCTCAGCGCGACGAAACCTGTCCCGCGGCGAAGGTGTTGCAGGCCCGCACGGTGCCTTCCTTGAAGCCGACCGTGAACCACTGCTGGCGCTGCGCGGACGAGCCGTGGGTGAAGCTGTCAGGCACGACGCGGCCCTGCGACCGGCGCTGCAACATGTCGTCGCCGATGGCCGCCGCGGTCTGCAACGCCGCTTCGATATCGCCCGGTTGCAGCAGCTTCCATTTCTGCTCGGCATGATGCGCCCAGACGCCGCCAAAGCAGTCGGCCTGCAACTCCACACGGACCTGAATGCGGTTGGCCGCGACCTTGTCGCCGACCGAGCGTTGCGCCTGCTGGGCCTTACTAAGGATGCCGAGCTGGTTCTGCACGTGATGGCCGACCTCGTGCGCGATCACATAGGCCTGGGCGAACTCGCAGGCCTTGCCGGTGCAGCCACGGAAGCGCCGCTCGAGATCGTTGAAGAACGAGGTATCGAGGTACACTTCGCGGCTCTGCGGACAATAGAACGGCCCCATCGCGCTCTGCGCGGAGCCGCAGGCCGATTGCGTTGCGCCGGAAAACATGACCAGCCGCGGTGCGCGATAGGTCTGGCCTTCCTTCTCGAAGATGCCCTTCCACGTCACCTCGGTGCTGCCGAGCACGGCGGCCACAAACTTGCCGGTGCTGTCGGTCGGAGCACCGGTGCGGCGCGGACCTTGCTGGGAAGGCTGTTCATACTGCGTCCGGCTGCCGCCGGTGAGTATCTCCGCACCGCCGATCAAGAGGCTCGGGTCGATGCCGAACGCCCAACCGACCAGGCTGAGCACGACCACCGTGCCGATGCCGAGCCCGCTGGCGCCGCCTGGCAGGCCGAAGCCGCCTCCGCCACCACCAAAGCCGCCGCCGTCATCGCCACGGCGGTCTTCGACGTTGTCGCTGCCCGGCAGTTGGTCCCAGCGCATTGATTCTCTCCGTCGCCGTAACCCGGCAATTGTTGCCGAGCGATTCTCACAAGTCCAT
>CAMDEB010000424.1 GCA_945893085.1 Rhodoplanes serenus
GCTGATGATGCAGACCGAGGTCGGCGAAGTGTCCGAGCCGGAAGCGCCCGGCCGCGGTGCTTCATCGACCCTGCCGCACAAGCGCAATCCGACCGCCGCGGCGGCCGCGCTGTCGGCTGCGATGATCGCGCCCAATCTCTGCGCCACCATCCTCGCGGCACAGATCCAGGAGCACGAACGCGCCGTCGGCGGCTGGCAGGCGGAATGGCTCAGCTTTCCCGCACTCGCCCTTGTCGTCTCGGGCACGCTGCACGCGATCGTCGATATCGCCGAAGGCCTCGAGATCGACGTCGAGCGCATGCGGACCAACCTCGAGCACAGCGGCGGCCAGATCATGGCCGAAGCGGTGGCGTTCGCGCTGGCTCCCGCGCTCGGCAAGCTGCAAGCGCAACAGCTCACCAAGGAGCTGAGCGAGCGCGCCGGCAAGCAGAACCGGCCGTTCAAGGATGTGCTGGAAGCCGACGAGCGCGTGACAGCGACGCTCGGCTCGGCCGAGATCGACAAGCTGTTCCTGCCGACCAGCTATCAGGGTTCCTCGCAGAGCTTCATCGACCGCCTGGTCGCCTCGGCGCAAGGCCGCACGCTGCGTCGCCCCGAGCGGCGAGCCGAAAGCCAGCCGGCGGCCGGCCGGCGAACAGAAACCAAGCTGCCGCCCGCGGCGCAGATGCGGATGCCGCCGGTTGCCGTCGCGGAAACCAAACCCGCACGCGAGGAACCATCCCTCCCCGCGCCGGCGTCGCCTGCTTCATCGGCTCCCGCCCTCGATGACGAGGCGCCGAGCCCGCTGATGGAGGTGTTCATGAAGGCCGAAGCCCAGCCTGAACCCGCTCCCGAACCTGCTCCGCAAGACGAGCACAAACCCGCGTGAGGAAACCATGCCCGTGATCCAAGCCGACGACGGCAATCCGATCAACGTCGAGGTGGAAGGTCCGGCGACCGCGCCGGTGCTGATCATGTCGAACTCGCTCGGCACCAACCTGCACATGTGGGACGACCAGGCGCCGGCGCTCGCCCAGCATTTCCGGCTGGTGCGTTACGACCGCCGCGGTCACGGCAAGACCGGCGTGCCGAAGGGTCCGTACACGATGGACCGGCTCGGCCGCGACGTGATCAACATCGCCGACGCGCTCGGCGTGAAGAAGTTCAACTGGGTCGGTCTGTCGATGGGCGGAATGGTCGGGCAATGGCTCGGCGCCAACGCGCCCGACCGGGTCGAGAAACTGGTGCTTTCGAACACGCACTACTATTACCCCGACAAGGCGCCCTGGCATGAGCGCATCAAGTTCGCGCAGGACAACGGCCTCGCCGCACTTGCGCCGATGCAGATGGAGCGCTGGTTCACCAAGGGATTCCGCGAGCGCTCGCCGCAGGCGATCAACCGCATCGTCGAGATGTTCGTGGCGACCAAGCTCGACGGTTTCGTCGGCTGTTGCGAGGCGGTGCGCGACATGGACTTCCGCCAGTCGACGCCGCGCATCACCGCGCCGACCATGGTCATCGTCGGCAGCCAGGATCCGGCCACGCCGCCAGCCGCCGGCGAAGACATCCACAAGATGATCAAGGGCTCGAAACTGACGGCGATCGACGCCGCGCATCTCTCCAACGTCGAGCAGCCCAAGGCCTACACCGACGCGGTGATTGGCTTCCTCAAGCAGCACTGACGCCCAAACAATCGTCAGGCAGGGCCCGCGGCGGCGTGATAGTCTGAGCGGGCGGCCGGCGTTCGGCCGTTGCCGCTCATGGGGTGCGACATGCGCTTTCATCATTGCGCCGCGCTGGCGTTGGCGCTGCTGGGCTCGGTGTCGAGTTTTCCCAGAGAGGGCCGGGCGGAACCGCTGGTGACGCAAGGCATCGGATTGGCGAGCTGCGAAAAGCTCGGCGCCGATCTCAAGCCCGAGGACGGCCTCAACCACCTGCCGAATGCGCTGCTGTTCTACTGGGTGCAGGGCTATCTCAGCGCCGCCAACATCTACCTGCTCAACGAGTACACCAGCCACGTCGATCTCAACCATGTGGATTCCGGCAAGATCCTCGAAATGATCAGCGCCTTCTGCAAGGCCAACCCCGACAAGAAGCCGATCTCCGCGATCGACAAGTTCATCCGCGAGGCGAAGAAGGTCGACGTCAAAGAATCCGACGTGTTCGACCCGTGGGAGCACTGACGGCGTTTTAGCCGCCGCGGCCTTCGCGGAACTGCTGCGGCGTCATCGCGGTCTGCTTGCGAAAGAACCGCGCGAAGTGCGACGGGTCGGCGAAGCCGAGGTCGTAGGAAATCTCGTGGATCGGCTGGCCGGTGAACACCAGCTGCCGCTTGGCTTCGGTGAGCACGCGCTGGCGGATCAGGTGGCCCGCGGTCACGCCGGTTGCATGCTTCACGTGATCGTTCAGCCGGTCGGTCGTCATCGCCAGCCGATCGGCATAAAATCTGATCAGCCGTTCCTTGCGGAAATGCTCCTCGACCAGCCGGCGCAGCGCCTCGACGGTGGCGTCGGCCGGCGCCAGCGTCACCACGCCCGAGCGCGCGCGGCTGGTCGCGAGCCGGCCCACCTCGATCGCGATCAGCGCCAGCAATCCGCGCATCGCGAGGCGAAATCCGGCGCGCGCGAGAAAGCTTTCCTCGTGCAATTCGCGGCAGAGCGCGGACACGCGTTCGACCTCCGCGCCGGTCACAAGCGGAACCACTGGATCGACCGCGAGCGCCTTGAGCCAGCGCAACGCTTCGCCGGAGCGCTCGCCGAGCGCAGCCGCCACGTCCTCGGTGAAGCTCACCACCCAGCCGTCGGTCTCCTCGGCGTGGAAGCGAAAGCCATGCGCCGTGGTCGGCGGCACCAGGATCGCCGCCGGCGCCGCAAAGCCGAGCGTCGCCGCCTCGAACGTCATGTCGCCGCCGCCCTGCTCGATCAGGAGAATTTGAAACAAGTTGCGGTGGCGGTGCGCGCGGATCAGCCAGTCGTGCATCGAGGAGCGCGAGGCGATGGTCTCGACATGGATGAAGTCGAACGCCTGATCGTCCGGCGGATCGCCGTACAGATGAAACAGCGGCAGTGCCGTTGCCGTGGCCATCCCACAGAATAGGCCAGCTAGGACACACGGGGATAGAAAACCCGCGGTGAACAGCGTGGAAAAGCGAAGCCCCGCCAAACTGGCGGGGCTTCCCAAGAACATCAAACACGCAATCCGAACAAAATTTAGCGATTCTGATCGCTTTTCTGCCCGCCCTGCTGGCCCTGCTGGCCACCCTCTTGACCCTGCTGGCCGGGCTTCTGCCCGCCGCCCTGCTGCTGGCCCGGGTTCTTGTTGCGATCGTCCTGGCCGCCCTGCTGCTGCTGACCCGGCTTCGGATTGTTCTGCTGCTGCTGGTCCGGCTTCTGGTTCGGATTCTGGTTTTGCTGGTTCATCAATGTCTCCATGGCGTTATGCCCTCAGAGGAAACGCGAGGCCAGGACCGATGTTCCGAAAACGCGTCAAGGTTTGTTGGCGGCGGAAACAACGCCAAATCGCGGCAATGGAACCGGACTGAGGTCAGACCTGCTTGTAGGCGCGGTCGTGATAAACCAGGGCCGCGCCCGCGGCCCCGGTGTGGATCGCCTCCACGGCGCCGAAATAGACGTCGTGCGAGGCCACCGCCTTGACCTCGATCACCCGGCAGTCGAACGCCACCACGGCGGTCGCCAGTGCCGGCGAGCCGGTGGCGAGCGTGATCCATTCGCCGGTCGCAAACCGCTGATCGCGCGCAACCTTGGTGCGGCCGGCGAAGGTGTCGGCGATGATCTCTTCGCCCGCCCGCAACGTGTTGACGCAGAACACACCGTTGCCGCGCAGAAACGGCATGCTGCTCGCGCCGCGATTGAGGCACACCAGCAGCGTGGGCGGAGCGTCCGACACCGAACACACCGCGGTCGCGGTGAAGCCGCTCTTGCCGGCCGCGCCATCGGTGGTGACGACGTGGACCGCCGCGCCAAGCCGGCACATGGCGTCGCGG
>CAMDEB010000425.1 GCA_945893085.1 Rhodoplanes serenus
TCGCCGCCTCCGACGGCGGCGACACCCATTCCTCCGAAGCCGTGCGTCACCGCATCAAGCAACTGATCGACGCCGAAAGCCACGCCGATGTCCTGTCCGACGACACGATCGTCGACATGCTGCGCGAGTCCGGTATCGACATTGCCCGGCGCACGGTCGCGAAATACCGCGATGCGCTGCGGATACCCTCCTCGGTGCAGAGGCGGCGAGACAAACAAGCCGTACAAGGCCAAAGCGCAACGCGGTGATTTGGTCGCGTCACCGCTCATTGACAGTCAACGGTGCGGTTCTTAGGTGATCTAGAGGTCAGGCCCGCTTCTCCCTTGAGGTTTCGCGGCGCACCATTCGGAGGCTACTCATGCCGTTCCGTATCTCAGGCAAGAACATCGACATCGGCGAGGCGTTGCGGGGGCGAGTCAACGCCCGGATCGCCGAGACGCTCGATAAGCATTTTCACGGCGGCTATTCCGGCCATGTGACCATCGGCAAGGAGGCCTTCGGTTTCCGCACCGAATGCGTGGTTCATCTCGATTCCGGCATCATCCTACGAACCGAGGCGATGGCGGCGGACGCCTATGACAGCGCGGACCAATCCGCGGTCCGCCTCGAAAAACGGCTGCGACGTTATAGCTCCCGGCTCAAGAGCCGCCATGCCGCGCGCGGCAACGGCCAATCCGCGGAGATTACGATCATCGATGCGCCGAGCTATGTGATTGCTGCGCCGCAGGACGAAACCGACGAGGAGGTCACGGAGTTCAATCCAGTGATCATCGCGGAGTCGACCACGGCGCTGCAACGTCTGTCGGTCAGCGAAGCGGTGATGGAACTCGATATGACCGGCGTGACGGTTCTGGTGTTCCGGCACGCCAAGCATGGCCGCGTTAATCTGGTTTATCGGCGCGCCGACGGCCATGTCGGCTGGATTGATCCGCCAATGGTCGCGGCCGACGGCCATTGACGCCAAGGAAGCCTCTCCCTATGGTCCGCGACCTTTCAGCAATTTCCTGTTAACGGCCAACCCGACGCCGGACCGGTTCCATGCCGCTCACCGATCTCGTCTCGCCGAACGCCGTCATCCCGGCGCTGAAGGTCAATGGCAAGAAGCAGGCGCTGCAGGAAATCGCCGTCAAGGCGGCCGAGCTGACCGGCCAGAGCGATCGGGCGATTCTCGAAATTCTGTTGCAGCGGGAAAAGCTCGGCTCGACCGGCGTCGGCAACGGCGTCGCCATCCCGCACGGCAAGCTGTCGAAGCTCAACAAGGTGTTCGGGCTGTTCGCGCGACTCGAACGGCCGATCGATTTCGAGGCGCTCGACGGCCAGCCGGTCGATCTGGTTTTTCTGCTGCTCGCGCCCGAGGGCGCGGGCGCCGATCATCTCAAAGCGCTGGCGCGTGTGGCGCGGCTGCTGCGCGATCCCGACGTCGCGGGCAAGCTTCGCGAGTCGCGCGACGCCGAAGCGCTCTATGCGGTGCTGGCGATGCAGTCCGCCAGCGCGGCGTAACGCACGCCGCGCTCATCTCTCTCGATCTCTAATTGTAAATCGCATCCCCGACTGGATGCCCGCTTGCGCGGGGCATGACAGTTTTCCGCTCAGTGCACGCTGACGGTTTCCAGCTCGTGGGTGAGCGCGTTCGCCACCGCCGCTTCGCGGCTGTCGGTGACCAGGATCGGCGTGCCGTCGGCGGCGTGCAGGGCGAACAGGTGCAGCCCGGGCTGCAGCTCCGGCGCCTGGGGATACAGGCTGTGCACGTCCTCGGAGCGGACCGGCTTCACATAGGCGATCCTGCCGCCGCCTAGGATCGCGAAATCCTGCGGCGTCATCAGGGGATTGCGGGTCTGTGTTTCGTTACTCATGGCTCTCGACTCCTCTCCATATTTTGTCGGTCGAGTCCGAACTTCGGTTCACTCGTGTTCCGTGATGTTGACCGTGCGAATGACGCGCTCCGGTTCCGGACGCGCGAGGTCGATGATCAACAACCCATTCTTCAAGTCGGCGCCCAGCACCTCCATGCCCTCGGCCAGCACGAACGTGCGCTGGAACTGGCGTGCGGCGATGCCGCGGTGCAGGTATTGCCGGCTCTTGTCGTCCTGTTGACGCCCCCGGATCACCAGCTCTTTTTCGTCGACGGTCACCTCGAGCTGGTCGAGGGTGAAACCCGCGACCGCCAGCGTGATGCGCAGGCGCTCGGGATGGGCTTCGTCGCGAACGAGCCGTTCGATGTTGTAGGGGGGATAGCCATCAGCCGCCTTGGCCACGCGGTCGAGCGTGCGCTCGATGGCGTCGAAGCCGATGAGGAAGGGGCTGGATAGCGACGGAACTCGGGACATCTCTCAAAGCCCTCGCATTAAGCGACTTTGAACGGGGCCCGGACTGGCGCCCCAACGCACCGGCAACATGCCGGTCCGTCATGACCAATATGGGGGTCTCCGGTTAAGCTTTCAAGAATCTGGCTTTTTGGGATTTGAGCGGCGTCCGGCCGGTTACGATTTGGTAAGTTCGGCCGGCATGACCCCGAACCCGGCCCCGCTCCTGACCGTCCGCGCGCTGACCGCCGTGGGCATCGATGTGCCGATGACCTATGCACTTGGGACCAGCCGGGCAACGATCACCAGGGCGCCGCTGCTGCTGATCGACCTCGAAACCGAGGAGGGCGTCACCGGGCGGGCCTACCTGTTCTGCTACCTGCGCGAGGCCGCGGTGGGCATCGCCGAGATGCTCCGAGAGGTGCTGAGTGTCACCAAGGGCGAGCGGGTCGTGCCGGCCGAATTGTGGGGCAAACTCTATAAGCGGTTCACGCTGATCGGCGTGCAGGGCATCGTCCGGATGGCGATGGCGGGCTTCGACGTGGCGTGCTGGGACGCTCTCGCCCTCGCTCAAGGGCTCTCACTGGCGAAGCTCATCGGTGCCCAGCGCCCGCTCATCCCTGCTTACAACTCCTGTGGCCTCGGTCTCATGGCGCCGGACGCCGTCGCCGACGAAGCGGAAAAACTGGCGCGCGGTTTCAGCGCGGTAAAGCTCCGGCTCGGCTATCCCACCTTGCAGGACGACCTCGCGGCGCTGCACGCGGTCCGCCGCCGGCTCGGCGACGGCGTCGCCCTCATGGTCGATTACAACCAGGCGCTGACGGTGGTCGAGGCGCTGGAGCGCGGCCGCGCGCTCGACCAGGAGAACGTCGCCTGGCTGGAGGAGCCGATCCGGCACGACGACTACGCCGGCTGCGCGGTGCTGCGGCGCGAGCTGAAAACCCCGATCCAGATCGGCGAGAATTTTTCCGAGAGCACCGCCATGGCGATGGCGCTCACCGAGGGCGCCTGCGATCTGGTGATGCCCGATCTCGAACGGATCGGCGGCGTGACCGGCTGGCAGCGCGCGGCCGCGCTCGCCGCGGCGCATCGCATCGAGATGTCGTCGCACCTGTTTCCGGAGGTGAGCGCGCATCTGCTGGCGGCGACGCCGACCTGCCATTGGCTCGAATATGTCGATTGGGCGAACGCGATCGTCGAGCAGCCGCTCAAGATCGTCGACGGCCATGCCGTGGTGCCGGACCGGCCGGGCAACGGTCTCACCTGGAACAAAGCCGCCGTCGAGCGCTACCGGATGTGATGGTCAGCGCACCAGGCTGCGCGCTTCGTGGATCAGGAAATTTCCCACCCGCTTGGCGCGATTCCGAAAAATTCGCAGCGGTCCGGAATCGACGAAGTAGGTGTGCAGGATGCTGTCGCGGCTCTTCACCTCGGGCCCGACCGGATCGGCCGAGTGCCAGGTGTTGTCGCCGACCGCGAAGGCGTAGCCGCTGTTCGGCGAGAACGGCATCTTCACCGTCTTCGGCATGCTGCCGTCGGGCAGGCGCTCGTGGAAGATGGTGCCGATGTCCTTCGTGGAATCGTCCGGCGGCAGATAGAACTGCACCGTGATCCCCTTCCACTTGGTGTCGGTGTGCGGCGTGATGCGGTACTTCGGCACGTCGCGCGTCAGCA
>CAMDEB010000426.1 GCA_945893085.1 Rhodoplanes serenus
ATGCGTGCGCTGCGAGCTGAGGGGTTATCCACCGGGGTCCGGCGCGAATTCCGGAGTAAGACCATCGCCTTACGAGACAGTGGTGCTGACCGTGACCGTGCGGCGCTGCAATATGTTTGTCACTTTGGGGGCCCCAAGACTCTGCTAGACTCCAGCAACGTCCAACTGACGGAGGCCGAAGGTGGACTTGGCTTTGCGACTGAATGTTCTCGCAGTGTGCGCGGCGATTGTTTTTGTCGGCGCGATTCTCGTCATGTTTTGAAGGCCTGCATTCTGGTAAAACCTCGCACGGTAGGCAAACATGAAGCACCGGAGGGCGTTCCTCCGGTGTCCTGCTTATTAAGTAGTGACGACTGATTAAGTAGTGACGACTGACCACAAACCGCCAACGCTAATCCTGAATTTTTGCGATCTTAGATTTGGCCACGGCGCGAAAAAGTCGTGCAGCCAGGAACGCAATAATCGCTGCACCTAATATGATGAAGCTGTGGACCATCGCGTCATAAGAAACGGACTAAAGACAACTCACGCCGCCGCGTCGCGCGCCGGCGACTTCGGCGGATCGTAGTTGAGGATCGGCGCCAGCCACCGCTCCGCCTCCGCCACCGTCCAGCCCTTGCGCTTGGCGTAGTCCTCGACCTGGTCGCGCTCGATCTTGCCGACGCCGAAGTAGTGGCTCTCGGGGTGGCCGAAGTAGAGCCCGCACACCGACGCGCCCGGCCACATGGCGAAGCTCTCGGTCAGGTTCACGCCGATGCGCTCGCCCTGGATCAACTGGAACAGCGTGCCCTTCTCGGTGTGATCGGGCTGCGCCGGATAGCCCGGCGCCGGGCGGATGCCGCGATACTTCTCGGCGATCATCTCGGGGCTGCTCAGGGTCTCGCCCGCGGCATAGCCCCAGAACTCCTTGCGCACCCGCTCATGCAGCCGCTCGGCGAAGGCCTCGGCCAGCCGGTCGGCCAGCGCCTTGATCATGATCGAGGAGTAGTCGTCGTTCGCCATCTTGAAGCGCTCGGCGACCTCGTCCTCGCCGATGCCCGCCGTGACGACGAAGGCGCCGATGTGATCGGCGTGGCCCTGCGGCGCGACGAAATCGGCCAGCGCCACGTTGGCGCGGCCCTCGCGGCGGGTGAGCTGCTGGCGCAGCGTGTGCAGCTCGGCGATCGGTTTTGTCCGCTCCGCGTCGGCGAACACGGCGATGTCGTCGCCCTGCGAATTCGCCGGCCAGAACCCGACCACGGCGGCAGCCTTGAACCAGCGCTCGTCGATGATCTGCTTGAGCATCGCGCGGGCGTCGGCGTACAGCGAGCGCGCCGCCTCCCCCACCTTGTCGTCGTCCAGGATCGCGGGGAATTTTCCGGCCAGCTCCCAGGTCTGGAAGAACGGCGACCAGTCGATGTATTCGACCAGCTCGGCAATGGAATAATCCTCCAGCACCCGGGTGCCGAGGAAGCTCGGCTTGGGTGGGGCATAGGCCGCCCAGTCGAGCTTGAGCGCGTTGCCGCGCGCGGCTTTCAGCGACAGCCGCTTCTTGTCCTCCTGCCCGCGCGCATGGGCCGCGGCGATGCGGGCGTATTCGGTCCGCGTCTCCTCGACGTATTTCTCGCGGCCCTCGCGCGACATCAGCGCGCCGGTGACGCCGACGGCGCGGCTCGCGTCAGTGACATAGACCGCCTGGCCGCGACGGTAGTTCGGATGCACCTTGACCGCGGTGTGGACGCGGCTGGTGGTCGCGCCGCCGATCAGCAGCGGCAGGTCGAAATTCTGCCGCTCCATCTCGGCCGCGACATGGCACATCTCGTCGAGCGAGGGCGTGATCAGGCCCGAAAGCCCGACGATGTCGACGTTCTCGGCCTTCGCCGTCTCCAAAATCTTCGCCGCCGGCACCATGACGCCGAGGTCGATGACCTCGTAGTTGTTGCACTGAAGCACAACGCCGACGATGTTCTTGCCGATGTCGTGGACGTCGCCCTTGACGGTGGCGAGCAGGATCTTGCCGGCGGACGTTGCCTGGTTGCGGCCCTTCGCCGCCTTGTCCGCCTCCATGAACGGCATCAGGTAGGCGACCGCCTGCTTCATCACCCGCGCCGACTTCACCACCTGCGGCAGGAACATCTTCCCGGAGCCGAACAGGTCGCCGACCACGTTCATGCCGGCCATCAGCGGGCCTTCGATCACCGACAGCGGCCGCTCGAACGACAGCCGCGCCTCTTCGACGTCCACGGTGATATGCTCGGTGATGCCGTGCACCAAAGCATGCGACAGCCGCTCATTGACCGGCCAGCCGCGCCAGGCGGCTTCGACCTCCTTGCTTTCCTTGCTCTGCCCCTTGAAGCGCTCGGCGAGCGCCAGCAGCCGGTCGGCCGCGTCCGGCCTACGGTTGAGCACCACGTCCTCGCAGGCCTCGCGCAGTTCCGGTTCGATGTTGTCGTAGACCGCCATCTGCCCGGCGTTGACGATGCCCATGTCCATGCCCGCCTTGATGGCGTGATACAGGAACACCGAATGCATCGCCTCGCGCAGCCGCTCGTTGCCGCGGAACGAGAATGACAGATTGGAAACGCCGCCCGAGATGTGGACATGCGGCAGGTCGCGACGAATGGCGCGCGCCGCCTCGATGAAATCGACGCCGTAGTTGTTGTGCTCCTCGATTCCCGTGGCGATCGCAAAGATATTCGGATCGAAGATGATGTCCTGCGGCGGGAAGCCGACCTGGTTCACCAGGATGTCGTAGGCGCGCGCGCAGATTTCGGTCTTGCGCTTGAAGGTGTCGGCCTGCCCCTGCTCGTCGAACGCCATTACCACGACCGCGGCGCCGTAGCGGCGCACGATCCTGGCGTGACGCACGAACTCCGCCTCGCCCTCCTTGAGCGAGATCGAGTTCACCGCCGGCTTGCCCTGGATGCACTTGAGGCCGGCCTCGATGATCGAGAACTTCGAGGAGTCCACCATCACCGGCACCCGCGCGATGTCGGGCTCGGCGGCGATGAGATTGAGGAACGTGACCATCGCCTGCTCGGACTCGAGCAGGCCCTCGTCCATGTTGATGTCGATGATTTGGGCGCCGTCGTCGACCTGCTGGCGCGCCACCGCGAGCGCCGCCGGATAGTCGCCGGCGGTCACCAGCTTGCGGAACTTGGCCGAGCCGGTGACGTTGGTGCGTTCGCCGACGTTGACGAACGGGATTTCGGCCACGAGCGTGAACGGCTCGAGCCCGGACAACCGCAGCAGCGGCTCGAGCTCGGGGATTTTCCGCGGCGGCTTGCCGCGCACCGCTTCGGCGATGGCGCTGATGTGCTCGGGCGTGGTGCCGCAGCAGCCGCCGATGATATTGACCAGGCCGGACGACGCGAACTCGCCGAGCAGTTCCGCCATGTGCTCGGGGCTCTCGTGGTAGTGCCCGAACTCATTCGGCAGCCCGGCGTTCGGATACGCGCAAATCAGCGTGTCGGCGACGCGCGACAGTTCCGCGATATGCGCGCGCATCTCCTTGGCGCCCAGCGCGCAGTTCAGCCCGACCGAGAACGGCGCGGCGTGGCCGACCGAATTCCAGAACGCCGCCGGCGTCTGTCCGGACAGCGTGCGGCCCGACAGATCGGTGATGGTGCCGGAGATCATCACCGGCACGTTGCGCCCGCGCGCCTCGGTGATCTCGGCGATGGCATAGAGCGCGGCCTTGGCGTTGAGCGTATCGAAGATGGTCTCGACCAGCAGGATATCGACACCGCCGTCGAGCAGGCCCTCGACCTGCTCGCCATAGGCGCGGCGCAGGTCGTCGAACGTCACCGCGCGATAGGCCGGATCGTTGACGTTGGGCGACATCGACGCGGTGCGGTTGGTCGGCCCGAGCGCACCGGCGACGAACCGCGGCTTGCCGTCCTCGCGCTCGGCGGTGGCCGCGGCTTCGCGCGCCAAGCGCGCACCCTCGCGGTTGAGTTCGCCGACCAGCTCCTGCATGCCGTAATCGGCCT
>CAMDEB010000427.1 GCA_945893085.1 Rhodoplanes serenus
CTCTGCGACAACATCCTCTCGCAGGACCCGCGCCTGAAGTCGATGCTCTACCTGCCGTTCCACGATCCAGAGGCGAGCTACGAGATCGTCAAGGAGTTCGGCGGCCGCAAGGGCGTTATCGGCTTCATGGTGACCTCGACGCACTACAAGGCAAACTACGACAACGCCTACATGAAGACCTACGCGGCGCTGCAGGAGCGCAACCTGCCGCTCGGCTTCCACGCGGCGTTCACTTGGACCGACCAGAGCCTGCAACTGTGCAACCGCTTCATCGGCGTGCACGCGCTGGGCTTCACCTGGTGCAACATGCTGCACATGACCAACTGGATCACCAACGGCATGCCGGAGCGTTTTCCGAAGCTGAAGACGATCTGGATCGAAAGCGGGCTGGCGTGGATTCCGTTCCTGATGCAGCGGCTCGACAACGAATTCATGATGCGGACGTCCGACTGCGCCCTGCTCAAGCGCAAGCCGAGCGATTACATGCGCGAGATGTTCTACACCTCGCAGCCGATGGAGATGGTCGACAACCGCGAGGCGCTGGAGCTGACCTTCAAGATGATCAAGGCGGACACCCAGCTGCTCTATTCGTCCGACTATCCGCACTGGGACATGGACCTGCCGAGCACGATCTACGACCTGCCGTTCCTCAACGAACAGGCCAAGCGCAACATCCTCGGCGGCAACGCGCAGCGGCTGTTCAACCTCGATCCGGTCTATTCGCCGGTCAAGCTGGCGCGCCGGGAGGCTGCGAACAAAACAAAGATGGAGCCGATCGTCAGCAAGGTGCTGAGCCCGGCTGAATGACCCTGGAGAGAGTCTCAATCGCCCTTGATGTTGGCGCCCTTGATCACCGGGCCCCACTTGGCGGTTTCCTCGGTGATCATCTTGCGGAACTCGACAGGGTTGGCGTTGTCGATCACGAAGCTGCGCGCCTCCAACGCCTTTCGCACGTCGGGACGCGTCAGGATTTCCGCCACGTCGGCGTGGACCTTCTCCTGGATATCGCGCGGCGTGCCGGCGGGGGCGAACAGGCCGAAGGCGCCCTGCGAGCTGTAGCCGGGAACGCCGGCCTCCTGCATGGTCGGCACGTCCGGCGCCAGCGGATTGCGCGTCAGGGTCGAGATCGCCAGTGCTTTAAGCTTGCCGCCGCCGATATGCGGCATGATGTTTGACATGCCGTTGATCGTCATGTCGATCTCGCCGGCGATGATCGCGGTCATGGTTTCGTTCGCGCCCTTGTAGGGCACGTGAACCAGCTTGATGCCGGCGAGATTTGAAAAGAACTCGGTCGCCAGCCGCTGGATGCTGCCCGCGCCGGTCGTGCCGTAGAGCAGCGTATCGGGCTTCGACTTGGCGAGCGCGATCAGCTCCTTGACGTTCGACACCGGAACCTTGGTGGCGACCGCGAGCATGTGCGGGATCGACGCCATCAGGATGACGGGCTCGAGCTCCTTCATCGAATACGGCAGCGTCTCGTAGAGCAGCGGGTTCAGGATGAAGGTCTGGTCGGCGGCGAGCAGCAGGGTGTAGCCGTCCGGTGCGCTCTTCGTCGCGGCGATGGTGCCGACCAGCGTGTTGCCGCCGACGCGGTTCTCGACGATGACGCTCTGGCCCCACTTTTCCGACAGCTTCTGTGCCACCAGACGCAACAGCACATCGGGCGCGCCGCCCGCGGTGAACGGGATGATGACGCGCACCGTGCGCGTGGGGTAGTCGAGCGCGGCGGCCTGGCGCAGCGGCAGGGCGGCGGCCATGAGAGCGATGAACAGCGTAGCGATGAAACGCATGATTTCGTCCCGTTCTTATTGGTTATGTGGGCCCTAAATTGCGTATCGGCGACGGGCTGTCAACGCGGCGGATGGCGCGCAGGTACGGCCAAAATGCCGGTCAGTTCTGCATCAGCGCGGCGAGGCCAGCCGCCGTCGTCACCGGCGGAACCCAGCCGAGGCGGGCCAGCGCGGACGGATCGGCGACCAGCGGTCCCGCCAGCCGCTGATACATCTCGGAGCGGCCGCTCATGCGGAACGCCGCTTCGAGCACCGGCATCGGCACAGGAACAAGGCCGGGCCGCCGGCCGAGACCCCGGCGCATCGACGTCATCATGTCCGCGACGGTCAAGGCATCGGTATCGGCAACGATCAGCGGCCGCCGCAGCGGACCGGGCGCCGCGAGCACCCGGTCGACTGCTTCGACCAGATTGTCGGCCGAGAGCAGCGAGCGGCGCGCGGTGAGTGCGCCGAGCGGCAACGGCCACGGCGAGCGCGCCAGCCGGATCAGGCTCGCCATGTTGCCCTTGACGCCTGGGCCGTAGACCACGGCGAGGCGCAGCGCGACCCAGTCGATGTCGAGTTCGGCGAGGCCCCGTTCGGCCGCGAGCTTCGATCGTCCATAGGCATCGACCGGCGCCGGCTCCATCGCCTCGGTGAGCACCTGCTCCGCGGTCGGGCCGGCCTGGGCGCGCACCGACGACAGGAAGATGAATCGCTTGACGCCGGCGCGCTGCGCCGAGCGTGCCAGCGCGATCGTCGCATCGGTGTTGAGCGTGCGATGGTCGTCGTCCGGAGCCCCGGACATCGCGTGCGCCAGGCCCGCGGAATGGATCACCGCATCGCCGCCGGCGATCGCCGCCGACATGTTCAACGGCTGGGCGAGGTCGCCGACGATGGCGCTCTCAAACTCGTCCATCGGCGTGGCGCTCGGCCGGCGCAGCAGAACGCGCAGCCGGTAGCCGCGCTTCGGCAGCTCCCGCAGCAGGTGCCGGCCGATGAAGCCGGTGGCGCCGGTGAGCGCGATCAGGGGACCGGACTTGGCTGCGGGACTGAGCATGGCCATTTCGCTGCGCTGCACAACTCAGGCCCATGATGGCCGAAAATGGCGGCGGATTCCCGTCTGGATATGGAAAATCCACCGTTTTGGCAGCCATGCGCCTGGCACGGAGATGGCCCCTCTCTCAAGGGCATGGCGGATCGGCGGGAGATTGTTATAAATAGCCTCGGGCGTAGGCCAGGGACCGATTTGTCGACCAGGCCCGCGTAACTTCACAGTAGACGTGTTGAGGGCCTGTCGCGTCGGCGGCGGGCCATCGATTTTTTATTCGGAACGCAACGATGACCATCTCGAACCGCACGGATCACATCCGCCTCACGTCGCATCCCGACCCGGGCGCGAAACCCCGCTTCCAGATCCGCTGGGGGGCGGCAACGCCGCGCGAGCGCGGTCCGATCATCGGCACCGTGTCCCGGCCGCAGGATCGCAACGTCATCGGCAGCCATGGCGGCTCCTATTCCGTTTACCGCGCGCTGGCAGTGTCATCCGGCGCGCTCGATCCGATCCGCCGTCCCGATCTCACTAACACCTATCCGGTGTCGATCATCGGTCCGTTTCCGCAATGGACCGAGCCGAAGCGTATCGTCTCGCTCGATCCGTGGGGACATCTGGTCGCCGATACGTTCAAGGGCGAGATCGCCGAGGGCACCGACATCCGTCCGTCGATCGCCGTGACGCGCGCGCGCCTGGATTTGATCGAGATGCGCGACGCCGTCGCTGCGGGACGTTTGAAGGCCGACGGCAATCTCGTGCATGCCAGCGGCAGCCTCGCCGTCACCAAGATCGCCATCGATCCGGTCTGGTATCTGCCTGGCATCGCCGAGCGCTTCGCGACCTCCGAGCAGAGCCTGCGCCGCATCCTGTTCGAGCAGACCGCGGGCATGTTCCCCGAACTGGTGACGCGCCCCGACCTGCAGGTGTTCCTGCCGCCGATCGGCGGCACCACGGTCTATCTGTTCGGCGACGTCGAGAAGCTGAGCCAGCCAAAGACCCTGATCACCTGCCGCGTGCACGACGAATGCAACGGCTCCGACGTGTTCGGCTCCGACATCTGCACCTGCCGGCCGTATCTCCTG